>JAAZDA010000365.1 GCA_012512995.1 Clostridiales bacterium
GAATAATACTGATTACATAAAGAATTCCTTCACCATTTCCGCCAATCAGATTGCCAATTACTTCCAGAACAATCAGAAGCCAGAAAAACTTTGTGTTCCATGTGAATTTGTACTGCACAAAAACATTGTAGATAGGGATTATTGATTTCCCTCATTTATATGTTTTGCCAGTTATCTGACATAAACTATTATATCGTATATAAACGTTTGGGGAAATGGGTGATAAAATGTCACTTAGTTGTGGGCTCCTCAAAATAAAATACGTTCAGTCATGGTGGTGAATAATGAAAAAACAGGGAAATAAAGGAAAACAGGACACTGTTGCTCAAAAGGAAACAGAGCAGAAGCTTAAGAACTGGAGCCTGCTCGATAATAAGACTATTCTTGGTGAGTTCGGCACAGATACTGACGGTCTCGATCCTGTTGAGGCGAGTGAGCGCGCAGCAGAATACGGCAAGAATATCATAGAATCCGGCGCAAAGAAAAGTGTTCTGAAGAGTATCGCGTCAGTTCTCATTAATCCATTTAATCTCGTCCTCCTGGTAGTGCTCGTCATAACATTTCTGACTGATGTCGTGTTCGCAAATAAGAAAGATTTTTCTGCATCAATCCTGATACTTTCTACGATAACTATTTCGACGATCGTAGGTTATACACAGGAAGCCAAATCAAATAATGCTGCGGCAAAACTCAGGAAGATGATAGAGAACAAAGTCGATGTCATAAGAAACGGAATCTCTGAGAGCATTCTTATCGAGGATGTGGTGCCCGGAGATATAGTCAAACTCTCGAGCGGAGATATGCTGCCGGGCGATGTGCGGTTCATTGAGGTCAGGGATCTTTTTGTTGACCAGGCGACACTTACCGGTGAATCAGAGCCCGTAGAAAAACTCACAACTAACAAGGATCAGACATATCTGACTGATCTTTCCAATATCGGTTTTATGGGAACCAATATTACAAGCGGATCAGCAACAGCTCTGGTGCTCACTACTGGGAGCAGGACATACTTCGGGAGCATGGCGAAGTCCCTGTCTACTGACAATGAGAAGAGCGACTTCGAGAATGACATAGACCAGATATCAAAACTTCTTATAAGGTTCATGCTCGTAATGGTGCCGATAATTCTGGTGGCAAATATCTTCACGAAGAGCAATGTCCTTGATGCAATACTGTTCTCAGTTACGGTGTCTATAGGACTGATACCTGAAATGCTGCCGGTAATCATGACGACCACTCTGGCCAAGGGCGCTGTGGAAATGTCCAGGAAAAAGACTATCGTCAAGCGCCTTTCATCGATACAGACATTCGGGCAGATGGATGTCCTTTGTACAGACAAAACCGGAACACTCACGCAGGATGAGATAGTCCTCGAAAAGTATCTCAATGCTGATGGGGATGAGGACATGAGCGTTCTCAAGCAGGCTTTCGTAAACAGCTATTTCCAGACAGGGCTGAGGAATGCGATAGACATAGCAGTTATCGGCAGGGTAGACAAAGAGGGGCTGTCGTACAAGAACGAATACAAGGCTGTGGACGAGATTCCGTATGACTTTGCAAGAAGGCGGATGAGTGTTGTAGTTGAGAAGCCTGATGAACCATCGCTTGGAAGGATACTTGTTACAAAAGGCGCCGTTGAGGAAACAATGTCATGCTGCACATATTCAATGCGCGGTGGCAAGAGTGTTCCAATGACAGACGATGAGAGAAAACATGCTGTTTCTATTTATGATGAATACAGTGATATGGGGCTTCGCCTTCTCGCTGTAGCAGAGAAATGGAATGTTCCCGGGAGCGGTGAACTGAATGCAGAGGATGAGAGCGAGATGACGCTCATCGGATTCATTGGTTTCCTTGATCCGCCGAAGGAATCTGCGAAAGGAGCACTGGAGGCACTTGCCTCACACGGTATAAGAACAGTTGTTTTGACAGGTGATGCCCCGGGCGTTGCGAGATATGTCTGCGGGAAGCTCGGCCTTGACACTCACAGAATCATAACAGGCGCAGAGCTTGAGGGCATGTCTGATGATGATCTGCTTGTGGCCCCTGAGGATTGCTCACTGTTCTCAAAACTAAATCCTTACCAGAAGAAGCGGGTCGTGGCGATGATCCAGAAAAACGGGCACACTGTGGGCTACATGGGAGACGGGATAAATGATGCACCGCCGCTTAAGCAGGCCAATGTCGGCATTTCAGTCGACAGTGCAGTAGATATTGCAAAGGAAGTCGCGGATATAATCCTGCTTGACAAGGATCTGAATGTACTTGATTCGGGCGTTATCGGGGGCCGCAAAACATACGCAAATCTTTCGAAATATATAAAGATGGCTACAAGCGGAAACTTCGGCAACATGTTTTCCGTAGTGCTGGCCAGCATTTTTCTGCCATTCCTGCCACTCATGCCGGAGCATATTCTGGTGCAGAATCTGCTGAATGATTTTGCCCAGCTTGGAATGCCGTGGGACAACGTAGATGCAAAGTATCTGACAAAGCCAAAGAAGATCAATGTTAAGAGCCTTCGGACATACATGTTCTGGTTCGGACTTGCATCGACGGTAGAGGATGTATTGTGTTTTCTTATACTGTGGTTTGTTTTCCACTACACGACGCAGGACAAAGCCACATATTTTCAGACGGGCTGGTTCCTGTTCGGCACCCTGTCTCAGACTTTCATTATCCATATAATAAGGACAGAGAAGATACCGTTCATTCAGGACAGAGCATCGAAGGCACTTTGTATATCAACGGCCGTCATAATGCTGATAACTGTTCTTATCGGTTTTACCGGGATTGCGGATTACCTGACGATGGCTACCATGCCGCTCTCCTACGGAATATGGCTCGCAGCGCTGATTGCGGTGTACACAGTGATCGTACAGATCCTCAAGCCTTTGTATGTTAAGAAATACGGAAGCTGGATCTGATAGCCCGTATACAGAATGTACACAAATATTTAATAATTGTTTTGTTATAGCCGGAAACAAAACAGTGTATACTATTGCTCGAAACGTTGTAATGCATGAGGTGGCATTAATGTTAAATATCTACAGAGCATGTCCGGACGCTTCAACAATAATTCAGAGTTCAAGATATCAGGCCATGAGACTGTCCAAACGTCACGGCTGCACTAATACTTATGATCACAGCATAAGAGTGGCAGAACTTGCTCTTATGTTCTCCACTGTTTTCTTCTGCGACAGAATTAAGGCAATCCACGCAGCCCTTCTTCATGATATGGCGGACAGTGAGGAGCGGAAATCATTCGGCGAAAAATGCCACTATATGATGCTTCATCCTCAGGAAGCTGCAGTGAATGCAGCGCGTCTTTATGGAATGGGAGATGAGGAGTGCGCAGCAATCAGAACGCATATGTTCCCGCTTTCATCATCAATGCCGCATGGACGCATTGCTCTGTCGGTAATACTTGCCGATAAGTTTGTTTCGATATACGAAGTTACTCTGATGCATCTTATGATGCAGGCACGAATGGTGCGCGTCAGCCACGTGCGCGGCAGATGAAATGTTATAAAGTCTGTTTTTTTGTTTGACATTCTGTAGAAACAGGGATATTATTCACGTATTCACAAAACAATATGATCTCGCGTCGACAAAGGTGTTGTCTTAACAGGCAGCATCTTTTTTTATAAGTTTGAGACCGGGAACATAACTATCAGTGCAAAGGCGCAGTGGACTTCAGGTAAGAGTCCGCAGCGCCTTTTTGCGTATCTGCGAGGAGGTAATGACAAGAAGGAACTTGAGATTATCATAAGACCCGAGAAACTTGAAGATGTCAAGAAAGTGCTGGACGAGGCAAACTGCGGTGGCATGACAGTCGCTACGATAATGGGGTGCGGCGCTCAGAAGGGAATCGTGGATGGGGATGTTGTCCGTGTCATAAAAGGATATAAGACCACGATAAATCTTCTGCCCAAGATCAAGATTGAAGCGGTCGTCCCTGATGAAAGCGTCGAGGACATAATTCTGAAGATCCAGGAGAAGTGCAGCAGCGATCATGTGGGGGACGGCAAGATCTTTATCCACAACATTGAAGAAGCAATAAGGATCCGCACGGGTGAAAGAGGAGACAAGGCGCTATGACAGATATTGTAGAGCTTAAGAAAGTCAATAAAGTCTTTGGCACAAATCATGTAGTCAGCGATTTAGATCTGTCTGTGAAGGAAGGTGAATTCCTGACTCTCCTCGGCTCATCAGGCTGCGGCAAAACAACCACTCTCCGCATGGTCGCCGGTTTTGAAGAACCGACCAGTGGCAGCATCATGGTGGAGGGCGAGGCCGTCGGAAACAAGGAGCCTTTCGAGAGAAATGTGAATACTGTTTTTCAGAGTTACGCGCTGTTTCCGCATATGACGATCTACGACAACATAGCTTACAGCCTGAAAATGAAGAAAGTAAAGAAGAGCGACATAGCGCAAAGAGTCGGGGAAATGCTGGAAATGGTGCAGCTGCAGGGTTATGAGAACCGATACCCGACGCAGCTTTCCGGCGGACAGAAACAAAGAGTCGCAATAGCAAGAGCACTCATAAACAGGCCGCGTGTCCTGCTTCTCGATGAACCACTCGGAGCACTGGACATGAAGCTCAGAAAACAGATGCAACTCGAGCTTAAAAGACTTCAGAAGAAGCTGAATATAACGTTCATTTATGTCACACATGATCAGGAAGAAGCGATGACAATGAGTGACAGGATCGGGATAATGCATGACGGTATTCTAGACCAGCTCGGAACGCCGTCAGAAATATACGAACACCCGGCAACGAGATTTGTCGCGACATTTATCGGAGAAACGAACATCTTCGATGGGGCAATTCACAGGATCAATAACAATATGGCAAGTATAGACATTGAGAATGGACTTATAACAGGGCAGAGCGATGGAAGTTTTGAAGAAGGGGATTACATAGCTGTTTCGGTCAGGCCGGAGAAGATGAAACTTTCAAAGGTACAGGTCGAAGGCTTTTCTCTGGAAGGAGTCGTGAAGGATTTTATATATATAGGCTCTGTAATGAAATGCATAGTGGCGCTGCAGAACGGAAATGAAATCAGGATGGAGAGACTTGCAGGGGAAACTCTTCCGGGAATCGGAGAAAAGGTCTATCCATACTGGGACGCACAGAGTGCAGTGCTTGTTCATACAAAAGCTGACACTGTTTTCAAAACAATTGAAAATGCCCCGCTCGCGGTGTGAATTAAGCAACTCCGGAAAGGAGGTCATCATGAAGAAATCAGAACATGAATGGAAATCAAATGGTCTGCCGGCTCTTGTGACAGTGGGACCGGTGGCTGTGATACTTGTTTTTCTGGTTGTTTTGCCTCTTATGTACGTGGCAGTAATGAGCTTCTGCTCGATAGACTCGTACTACAACGTAGTGTATAAGTTCACGCTCAAGAATTACGCGCAGCTCGCTGATCCTGATTACATACACATTTACCTGCAATCAATATTGATAGCGCTGCTTACGACGGTGATCTGTGTGCTGGTCGCGTACCCGTTCGCATACCTCATCGCGAGGACAAAAAGCAGGAATAAGAATTTGCTTTATATGCTCGTCATAATTCCTTTCTGGACGAACTCGCTTATAAGAATATATGGCTGGAGGACGTTCCTCGGAACAAACGGCTGGCTGAATAATGCACTTATAAAACTTCACATTATTTCTGAGCCGCTGGACATGCTCTTCAACAGAGGAACCACAGTCCTCGGAATGGTATACTGCCTGATCCCGTTCATGGTCCTGCCGTTGTATTCATCTTTCGAGAAACTGGACGTCAATCTTCTTGAGGCTTCAGCAGATCTGGGCGCGACAAAACTGAAAACTCTGAAAGAAATCATCATCCCGCTCACGGCGGACGGCATTTTCTCGGGCGGCATCATGATCTTCATCCCATGCCTCGGATACTTCTTCGTCTCAGATATCCTCGGCGGCGGGAACGCTGATGTAATCGGCAATCTCATTGAGCGCCAGTTCCAGAGCGGCAACAACTGGCCGCTGGGTTCAGCACTTTCGATAATCCTGATAATCATCACCCTGCTTCTTGTTAAGGCATATCAGAAAATCGGAGGAAGCATGGAGTCGTTGGCTCTTTGATGCGACACCTTCGAAGAGGGCGGAGCATTCGTTGCATCACAATATCGTAAGGAGGTGAACTTTATGACTCGTGCCGGAAAAGCAAAACTAATGACAGGACTCGGAAGATTCTACACTGTTCTGGTATACATTTTTCTGTTCCTGCCAATATCAGTCATCGTCGTGAACTCGATGAACGCGACGACATCCAAGCCGTACCTATCATGGAAGGGATTCACTCTCTCATGGTACGTAAAACTCTGGAGCAACACTGAACTTCTATCATCGTTCGGCAACACGATGATAATAGCGATCGTTTCGACACTTGTTTCGACTGCGATCGGAACGCTGGCAGCGGTCGGCCTGTACCGTTACAGGTTCAGGGGAAAGGATCTCATCAACGGACTTCTCTACATACCGGTGGTCATACCTGAGATCGTCTTCGGAATATCACTGTTGTCGATGTTCGCCAGAATGAGCATACCCAGGGGAATGTTCACACTGATACTCGCACACATTTCTTTCTCAGTGCCGTTCGTGGTCTTCAATGTCAGAGCCTGTCTCACAAATTACGACATATCTGTCGAGGAGGCCAGCATGGATCTCGGGGCGAATCGCGTCAAAACATTTTTTAACGTGACTTTTCCGATGCTGATGCCGGGTATCACAGGCGGTGCGCTCCTGGCGTTCACGCTTTCAATAGACGATGTCATCATAAGTTATTTTGTAAACGGACAGACAAAGACTTATCCGCTCAAAGTGATGGAGAGCATAAAGAGCGGCGTTTCACCTGACGTCAACGCGCTCTCCACACTGATTCTGCTTGGCACCATTTTATTCGTTATCCTGACGCAGACAAATGTTTTGAAGAAACTTGTCAGGAAGAAGTGAAAATAGGAGAGGAGAGATTATGAAGAATAAAATCATCGCATTGGCACTGACATTTACAACGGGAGCGCTCATACTCGCAGGCTGCGGGAGCAGCGCTTCGGGGGCGTCCGCCGGAACATCATCATCGTCAGGCAGCAAAGACGCCGGGACACTGAATGTTTTCGTCTGGACAGAATACGTTCCGCAGTCAGTATTCGACGAGTTCACAAAGAAGACTGGAATCAAGGTAAATGTTTCGACTTACTCCAGCAACGAGGACATGCTTGCGAAGGTCAAATCGGAGACAGAGGGAACATATGATATCGTGCAGCCCAGTGATTACATGGTCGAGCTGATGATCGGGCAGGATATGCTGCAGAAGCTTGATCAGA
>JAAZDA010000366.1 GCA_012512995.1 Clostridiales bacterium
CCACGGTCGACGGGAGACGAGTCGAGTTTTGCCTTAAAATCGCCGCCGGTCAGAGCAAATATCGTCGGATCAGTGAACTCAATAGCAGGGCCGAAGAGTGTTGTTTCGAGGACAGCGGCTGCTATAATGCTGCTGTTTGACGGCGCCGATATACTGTCGGCATTTCCGACGAGGTAATTTGCTTCGGCATAACTTCTAAGATCCATGGCGCCAGATGTGCCAACGCCTGATTTCATATAACCGAAGCGGCCTGCGTCCTGTACGGTGCAGAGCGGACCGGCGCTTAATATGCGGATAAATGATTTATTGCTCATTTCCGGTGCTCCCTTCCGCAGAGATAAGACTTCTGTCAGCAGAGTCTTCTATATGAATTGTATTCATTACTGGAATGTAGCCACCCATAGCTACCTCTTTGCGAATATCAGTGTATTCCGCCTTTGACACAGGACTAAAGTGAATATATTCTCCGGCGTGACAAAGGATGGGATCCTGCCTGGACGGGTCGTAGAATTCAAGGGGTGTAGAACCGATGAGCCGCCAACCGCCGGGGGAAGCTATAGGGTATACGCCGGTCTGTGAACCTCCTATGCCTACAGAGCGGGCCGGTATTGATGTGCGCGGGGAATCAAGGCGTGGCGCCGCGATCCTTTTGTCAAGACCGCCCAGATAGCCGAAACCCGGAAGAAAGCCCAGCATGTAGATCTTGTAGGTGATTCCGCTGTGGATCTTGATTATTTCGTCGGTTGAAAGACCACTCAGGTCTGAAAGACCCTTAAGGTCAGGCGCAAACTCTTCCTCATAGCAGCAGGGCACTTCGAGGACTTCGCGTGTGGAGACATCAGCTGATGCTTCATCCGGATCCATCTTCTCAAGCTGCGCCCTGAGTTCACCGTAAGTGAGAACAAGCGGATCGTAGAAGACAACGAGTGAACGATATGTGGGAAGAAGCTCACTGACTCCGGATATTTTCTGAGCCGTGATCATTGATGCAAGCGAGTTGACCTCATCGTTTATCTTCTCGTCTATAATGTTTCCGAAATCCGCGACAAGCGCGCGGTCGCCTTCGGGGAAAATAGTGAATCTGCTCATATAATGCCTTTCGGGTCATGAGATATTCCTTATTATAAACCAGCATGGATAATTTGAATGAAAAAACAAAATCAGGGCATCCATTTTGTGACCGCGGATGCCCTGCAGGATATTGCTTACCTTACTCTGCGTTAAAGAGTACTAGTTTTGCCACATCAGCCATGGGTGTGGATGTTTCCATACTGCGTTTCTGGAGAAAACGGTGCGCCTGTTCTTCGGTCATTTCATTGTGCTGCATCAGGTATTCTTTGGCTTCAATGATTACTTCCTTATCCTCGTCTGACCTTTCGGGGACGCCGGCTCTGTCACGCCGCTCATCAAGTTGTAAAAGGATCCTCACACTTCCGCACAGCTCATCGCTGTGGACAGGGAGCGGAACCTTGAATATATCCTCATCGTCACAGAATTTGAGTGACTCCGGTCTTCCAAGGACAAGAAGATAAGCCTGACCTTTGAGTTCATAGCTCAGGTCATCCGCTGTCATATCAGGTAATCTTGAAGAGCATATCACTACGCCGCCACCCATTTTGCGGATAGAGCGGATTGCCTCAAGAGCTGTTCTGCATGACATGCGTACATTGATGCCGTTGCGTTTCAGAATATCGGCGACCGAACTGCGCAGCTGTTCATTTGTAATAGCTACAACTGTTCGAATCATTGATTACCCTCCTTCTTCGGAGAATCAGTAGGTCACCATGTAGTTGGCAATTTCCCATCTTGTGACCTGTGTGCGGTATTCATCCCATTCTTTACGTTTGCCGAGAAGGTATTGTGTATAAACATGTTCGCCGAGCGTTTCCTTCATGAGATCATCCTTTTCGAGCTCATCAAGGGCATCACTGAGGTTTCCGGGAAGTGAATCAATTCCTGCTTTTTCACGTTCATCCTCAGTCATTTCGAAAATATTGTCCGTGATCTCATCAGGAGGTGTCATCTTCTTCTCAATACCGTCGAGTCCTGCAG
>JAAZDA010000367.1 GCA_012512995.1 Clostridiales bacterium
ATCTTATTGCCGCGGAAGATACGCGCAATACGCTGAAACTCCTCAATCATTTCGATATAAAGACACCGATGACCAGCTATCACGAACACAACAAGTTCGAGAAGGCGGAAGAACTCATAAGGCAGCTGCGAGAGGGTAAGAATATTGCCTGTGTCACGGATGCCGGGACCCCGGCTATTTCAGACCCCGGAGAGGTGCTCGCAAAGCGTTGCATCGAAGAGGGGATCCGTGTTACTTCACTCCCCGGAGCATGTGCCCTCATAACTGCACTCACCATGTCGGGAATGAGTGCGAGAAGATTTGTTTTCGAGGGATTTCTGCCTGTAGACAAGAAGCAGAGAAAACATGTGCTGGACAGCCTGACGGATGAAGAGCGGACTATTATTCTATACGAGTCTCCTCACCATCTGAAAGATACATTGAAGGAACTCGAAACTGCACTTGGAGAAGGCAGAAAGCTCACGGTCTGCCGCGAACTCACCAAGAAATTCGAGGAAGCTGTGCCGACTACAATAGCTGATGCGGAAGCTTTCTATGTAGAGAATGACCCGCGCGGTGAATACGTTCTTGTACTTGAGGGAGCTGATCCGGCCGTAAAGGAGCAGGAGAAACGCGAGTCATTCGAGAACATGTCGATCGGAGAACATGTTGCGAAGTACGAGGCTCAGGGCGAATCCCACAAAGAAGCCATGAGAAAGGCTGCTGCCGACAGAGGAATCTCAAGAAGAGACGTTTATAATGCGTTGATTGTAAAAAAACAATGAATTTGCGCCGAAGTCTGTTGAACAGAAGTTTTTTTTATGGTATACCAATAAACGGTGTTAAAACAATAACAAACGTTACATTGGTTTCAGGCAACGTTGTTAATTCACATTCATGAGAGAAGAGAGGTATTGATCAAGATGGCAAAAATCGATTTAACAAAGATCGGCATCACCGGAACGACGGAACTTGTTTACAACCCGTCATATGATGAGCTCTTCATAGAAGAGACAAAACCCGAACTCACAGGTTTTGAAGTAGGTAAGGTAAGTGACCTTGGAGCAGTAGATGTTTTCACAGGTGTTTACACAGGACGTTCTCCCAAAGACAAATTCATCGTCATGGATGAGAATTCCAAGAACACCGTATGGTGGACAACAGAAGGATACAAGAACGACAACCATGCAGCTTCAGAAGAGACATGGGAAGCTGTTAAGAAGATTGCCAAAGAGGAACTCTGTGGCAAGAAGCTTTTCGTTGTAGATGCATTCTGTGGCGCAAACAAAGATACCCGCATGTCAGTCCGTTTCATCATGGAAGTGGCATGGCAGGCACACTTTGTAAGAAACATGTTCATCAAACCCTCAGCTGAAGAAGAAGCTGAGTTCACACCTGACTTCACAGTTTACTGTGCATCAAAGGCAAAGGTAGAGAATTACAAGGAACTCGGACTTAATTCTGAGACAGCTGTAGTATTCAATACCACAAGCCGCGAGCAGGTCATCATCAATACATGGTACGGCGGAGAAATGAAGAAGGGTATCTTCTCCATGATGAACTATTATATGCCTCTTAAGGGCATCGCTTCCATGCACTGCTCTGCAAATACAGATATGGAAGGCAAGCATACTTCTATATTCTTCGGTCTTTCAGGAACAGGCAAGACCACACTTTCAACAGATCCCAAGAGACTCCTCATCGGCGATGACGAGCACGGCTGGGATGACAACGGCGTATTCAACTATGAAGGCGGATGCTATGCAAAGGTCATCAACCTTGATGGCGATGCTGAGCCTGATATCTACAACGCAATCAAGAGAGATGCTCTTCTTGAGAACGTAACGATCGATGACAACGGCAAGCTTGATTTCAACGATAAGAGCGTGACCGAGAATACACGTGTTTCATATCCGATCGATCACATTGAGAAGATCGTTCAGAATGTAAATGGAATTTCAGCAGGACCTGACGCTGAGAACGTCATCTTCCTTTCAGCTGATGCGTTCGGCGTACTGCCTCCTGTTTCTATCCTTACACCTGAGCAGACCAAGTATTATTTCCTGTCAGGATTCACAGCAAAACTTGCAGGAACAGAGCGCGGCATCACAGAGCCCACACCTACTTTCTCAGCTTGTTTTGGCCAGGCATTCCTGGAACTGCACCCTACAAAGTATGCAGAAGAGCTTGTTAAGAAGATGGAAAAGGTCGGCGCAAAGGCTTACCTTGTAAACACAGGATGGAACGGAACAGGCAAGAGAATTTCCATCAAGGATACCCGCGGAATCATCACAGCAATCCAGAACGGTGATGTTGCAAAGGCAGAAACAAAGACGATCCCTTACTTCGGATTCGAAGTGCCTACATCACTTGCAGGTGTTGACACAGGAATTCTTGATCCCCGCGACACATACAAGGATGCTGCAGAATGGGATGCAAAGGCTAAAGACCTCGCTGCAAGATTCCAGAAGAACTTCGTCAAGTACGAAGGAAACGATGCAGGCAAGGCACTTGTTTCAGCAGGTCCTCAGCTGTAATTTGGCTGTAGCTGCTTAAAAGCCGGTATCAGAATGTAATTTCAAAGGAGCTCTTCACCTTAAGGTGGGGAGCTCCTTTTGGTGGTATAATTTCAAAGAAACATTGGCACGGCAGGAATAACACAGGAGATCACAATATGATTTTCGCGGAAGAAAAAGGCAGGACGGCATCGGAGGCTTCAGCAGCAGCGGCGCCGGCGCCACAGGCATCTGGAGTACACGAAAAGAGACGCTCACTCAAAGGTAAACTGTCTCTCATAGTCGCACTCTCGATAATTCCGCTTGTCGCCATGGTTCTATACCTCATAATCTCGCTCGTGAGCTACAGCAATGCTTATGAGGAAATAGTCAGCAACATGACTATAGCAAACAGCTATAGCCTCAGCTTCAAAGAAGATATGGACGAGAGCGTCTATAAGCTTGTAGTCAGTGGCAAATCGTTCGATGAGGTTAAGGATAATCCTGATGAGAATCCATACGCCCTGATAGATGACCTGCGAAATGACTTTACAAGACTTGAAGTCATAAAGACAGATGACAAAAGCCGCGACTGGCTTTCATACCTGCTTCGCAACATAGATACGCTTGAGGACAGAGTGGATGACATCAAGGCCAACATCGATGACGGCGAGGGCCATTATAATGAGAATATTGATATGGTCAACAATGATATCTATATTCTCACAGAACTGATCCAGGATAATATCCAGCATTACATTTATTATCAGACAGAAAGCATCGAAGTCCTCAAGGATCAGCTGCATCAGCAGGTGTTTATTTTCATAATCCTTTTCTGCATTGTACTGGCTGCACTTATGGCATTCCTGATACCATTCGTCATTCGTCTCATCCGCAACATAATGGGGCCGGTGAGTCAGGTAACGACTGTCACGCAGAAGATAGCCCAGGGAGATTTCTCTGCGAGTACGAAGGACATCCACAACAAAGATGAGATAGAGGTGCTCGCTGATAATGTCAACACGATGGCGGGCAGCCTCGATGTAATGGTCAAGCAGATACACGACGATGAGACAAAGATGCGCCATGCGGAACTGCGGCTTCTTCAGGAACAGATAAATCCGCATTTCCTGTACAACACACTCGATACAATAGTGTGGCTGATCGAAGGCGGCAAAGAGGAAGAGGCAGAGGATGTCGTGGTCTCACTGTCCAACTTCTTTCGCCAGGTCCTGAGCCATGGCAGAGAGTATATAACAATTTCAGATGAGACAAAACATATCCGTTCCTACCTTGAAATCCAGAAAGTCAGGTATCGCGATATCCTCAATTATGAGATCGATATTGATCCGGAACTTGATAATTATGAGATACTGAAGCTCTCGCTCCAGCCGATCGTCGAGAATTCGCTTTATCACGGAATTAAGTACAAGCGTGGCGTCGGGACTGTAAAGGTGACAGGCAGGAAAGATGGGGAGCGCATTGTACTGAAGGTCTCGGACGACGGCGTTGGGATGAAGAATGATGAGCTGATCCGCCTCAGAGAAGAGATAGGCAGACCATGCAAAGACACCGAGACAGGTTTTGGACTGGCCAATGTTAACGAGCGAATACGCATGAATTTCGGATCGGAGTACGGCATGACGATAGATTCCGTTGAGAATGAGGGGACTGAAGTCACACTGGTCATTCCGGCAATTCCTTACAGTAAAGATGACAAGGACGGGGAAGGAGGGCAGGATGAGAAAGAAAAACAGAACATTTAAAATGGCGCGTAAAATGATAACAGCGATTACGGTTTCCATTCTTGTCAGCTCGCTTTTTATGTCAGGGTGCGGCATGCCATTTTCAGCTGATGTCATGGACCAGGCAGATGAGGAAGACAAAACAAATGAGTCAGCGGGAGAAGCAGACCAGAACCTTATAACCGTCGGCTTCTCGCAGCTTGGATCTGAATCGGGCTGGAGAACAGCCAATACGGAATCTATACAGAACACATTGACAGCGGATAACGGTTTCTTCCTGCTCTTTGAAAATGCCAGACAGCAACAGGAGAATCAGATCAAATCCATAAGAAGTTTCATTTCACAGAGAGTTGACTGTATATCTTTTGCACCGGTCGTTGAGGACGGCTGGGACACTGTGCTGGAGGAGGCCAAACAGGCCGGGATCCCTGTAGTTGTTGCAGACAGGAGCATTTCTGTGAAGGACGATTCACTTTACGCGACTTTTGTGGGAGAAGATATGAATTTCGAGG
This sequence comes from Clostridiales bacterium, assembly GCA_012512995.1. Lineage (GTDB taxonomy): Bacteria > Bacillota > Clostridia > Lachnospirales > Lachnospiraceae > CAG-791. Next base: position 4,732 of record JAAZDA010000367.1, read on the forward strand.
GAACAAGGGCGGGCGAATGGCTCTCTGATTACCTTGAGAGTTCAGGAAGGCAGGACGAGGATATAAATATTGTGGTGCTGCAGGGAACATCAGGGTCATCGGCACAACTCGGCCGCACCATGGGTTTTGACGCAATAGCGGACAAGCACTCGAACTGGAGCATCCTGGCACAGGAAAACGCAGAGTTCACCACTGCTCTCGGCGAGGAAGTGATGAATGGTTTCCTGTCAAAATATAAGGACATAGATGTTGTTGTGGCACAGAATGATGATATGATGTTAGGCGCGCTCGAGGCTATTCACAAGGCGGGATTTACAACGGGCGAGAACGGTGACATGATAGTAATCTCTTACGACGCCACCAGAGCCGGACTTCAGAAGC
>JAAZDA010000368.1 GCA_012512995.1 Clostridiales bacterium
TCGACGAGGAGAAGATACTGTCCCGCAGGAAATATCATCAGATCACAGAGGCCAAGAACGGCGAGTGCACAGTTCCGATAAAGACGGATAAAGGCTGGATCCATATCGCACACGGCGTGCGCAACACAGCAGCAGGTCTTCGTTATGTGATATATGCTTATGCGACGGCGCTCGATGATCCGGCAAAAGTAATCGCAGAGCCAGGCGGACTCCTTATCGGACCCAGAAGGGAAGAACGTGTAGGAGATGTTTCAAATGTTGTATTCTCCAACGGCGCGATCGTAAACGAGAACAACGAAGTTTTCCTGTATTATGCATCAAGCGATACAAGAGTACATGTAGCCACAACTACACTCGAAAAACTCGAGGACTACGTCTTTAACACACCGGCTGATGCCGGCCGCAGCGTCCTCTGCGTCAGGCAGCGCTGTGAAATGATAAGAAACAACCTGGAATACATGAATCAATAGTAAAATTTGTTGGCCGCAGGCATGGATATGTTTACCGTGAATGCGGCCTTTTATGGAGGAACAATGAGCAAAATGAATTATGAGCCTGTTTTTATGAAACCGTATTTTCAGCACAACATTTGGGGCGGAAGGAAGCTTGAAACAGAATTCGGATTTGATATTCCCGATGGTGATGTCGGTGAATGCTGGGCGGTAAGCGCATATCCCGGATGTGAATCTGTCGTTTCCGGCGGAGACTTCGATGGACTTAAGCTGTCTGATATGTGGGCGCAGCAGCCGGAGTTCTTTGGTGACCTGCCTGAGGCATACAGGGCAGCCGGCTATCCTTTTATAACAAAAATCATAGATGCTAAGAATGATCTCAGCATCCAGGTGCATCCTGATGATGAATATGCCGGAATACATGAAAACGGCGCGCGTGGCAAGACGGAGTGCTGGTATATACTTGACTGCCCGGATGACGCAGAGCTTGTACTTGGGCACAACGCGAAGACAAGGGAAGAATTCACTCAGATGATAGAGGAGAAACGCTGGAATGATCTGCTCCGCCGTGTCAGGGTGAGACAAGGTGATTTCATCCAGCTTGAGCCGGGCACGATACACGCGATAACAGCCGGTGTGATGCTTCTTGAGACTCAGCAGAGTTCTGATGTTACATATCGTCTCTATGATTATGACAGACTTCAGAATGGGAAACCACGCGAGCTTCACATCAGACAGAGCATAGATGTCGCGACGATCCCTGCAGGAGATCCGGAGAAGCTTGTAAAACATACAGAAAATGCAAAGCCGGATGAAGACGCAGAAATTGAAAAATGCAAATTCTATGAAATATTGAAACTTCCTGTACAGTGTGCCGCAAAACTTGATGAGGCTGATGTTTTCACAATAGTCACAGTGACCGAAGGGAGAGGAAACCTTGTAATGGAGAGAAGCGGCAGCAAATATGCGCTCCGCAAAGGGGACAGCCTCATTCTTCCTGCAGGCTGGGACAACGCTTGTTTTGACGGCAATATGAACATTATTGCGGCTAGATCAATGCGACGTTGAATGCCGTCGCATACGAGGATTGCGCCAGAGGCGCAACCTCGGGACAGTACACAACACTTGTGTTGATGCACCAAGCGACGTTGAATGCCGTCGCATACGAGGATTGCGCCAGAGGCGCAACCTCGGGAAACATTTGTGTTGATGCACCAAGCGACGTGTTTATGGTACAATGAGCCGAACGACGAACCTATTGACCGGCATGCCGGCAGGGAGGTCTTATGATCAACAAGACTTATCTTGAAATGTTGGGCCACAAATCAGTTATACGTGAACTGTCGGAGATGGCGACAGAACGCGGCAGAGAAATAGGCTATGAGAATGTTTTTGATTACAGCCTCGGAAATCCGTCTGTTGCGGCACCGAAGAGTTTTGACGATGCAGTAGTGGATCTTATAAAGAGCGGTGATTCGGTGGCACTGCACGGATACAGCCCCAGTACCGGGCTCCCGGAGGTGAAGCAGCAGATCGCGGATTCGCTGAACAGAAGGTTCGGAACAGGATATAATGCGGATCTGATCTTCCCCACGGCCGGAGCAGCGGGGGCGATTGCACATGCGCTGCGCGCAGTCACGGCACCAGGGGATGAAGTCATGGTCTTTGCGCCGTTCTTCCCCGAATATGTACCGTACATAAATATGACAGGCGCATCGATAAAGATAGTACCTGCCAGATTAGCGGACTTTCAGATCAATTTTGAGGCTATGAACGAAATGTTCACGGACAACGTAGCCGCTGTTCTGATAAATAGCCCCAATAACCCGTCCGGCGTGGTCTATTCTGAGA
>JAAZDA010000369.1 GCA_012512995.1 Clostridiales bacterium
ATCCTCGGGATTAGATCATCACGCAGTCTTCAATCGGCAGCGCGTAGATCAGTTTGTTGAGCAGGACGTTGCCAGTACGGAAAGCGCGCGCCAGCACAAGGACGCCACCGATCTCATCTGCCAGCCGGATACCGAACAGCGGCAGCTCATCCGTCGCCTGACACCTCTGGAGTGTGAACGACTCCAGGGCTTCCCAGACGGCTGGACAGATATTCCCGGCGCGTCGGACAGCGCCCGTTACAAGGCGCTGGGTAACAGCGTGGCAATCCCATGCGTGACCTTCGTCCTGCGCGGCATCGCCGCCGTACTGAGAGAGACGGTCAGTGGGTAATATGCTTCACTTAGCCCATATTCTTCGTTGGTTCTGGTCATAGCCATTGTCGAGGCCGTGATAGCGCTTTTCAACCGCATCATGAACCCAAAATTGCTGGTGCGCCGAATTTACCTCACGGCCAACCATGTCGTTCCGGAAAGCGAGGCCGCCGGGCAGCCGGAAACTGAACAGCTTGACCTGTTCACGGATTACGCCGCCGAGCAGGACAAGCGCCAGCGCGAAGCTGCCGACTTGGAGCGAGAAAAGCGGATGCAGCACGCAATGCTGCAGATTCAGGAGAAATACGGGAAGAACGCTATTCTGAAAGGGACCAACCTGCAGGAGGGAGCGACCACCATCCAGCGCAATGGGCAGATCGGAGGACACAAAGCATGAATATGCCTTACGAAGATATTCTCCATCTGCCGCATCATGTTTCCGAGAAGCATCCGCCCATGTCCCGCCTGGATCGTGCAGCGCAGTTTTCTCCCTTTGCCGCGCTGACCGGCTACGAAGCGGCGGTGGAGGAAACCGCCCGCCTGACGGATCGGCGCATCGAGCTGGACGAGAGCGAAAAGGAAGCAATCGACCTGCGGCTGACGCTGGTGCAGGAGCGGCTGCCCGAGCCGACAAAGGTGACGATCACCTATTTTGTGCCGGACAAAAAGAAGACCGGCGGCGCATATGTAAGCGTCTCCGGCACGGTAAAAAAGATTGACGACTACGAGCGTGCAGTGATTTTGTGCGAAGGAACAAGCATTCCTATTGACGATATTTTTCATATCAATGGAAAACTCTTTGATGGAATAGAAGCGGGATGATCATTCAAAATCCTGTTTGGTAAGGCCATGTAGGCAGACAGAAATTCACTTGGTATAATAAAATGAAGAAATAGTCTGCAGAGCAGACGTAAGCGAGGTGCTTACCATGAGCTTAAGACCAACCTCTTCCGCGGAGGAAAAGGGCGAAATTATGATTTATCAGACCGATGATGGTCTGACGCATATTGATGTCCGTATGGAGGACGAAACGGTCTGGCTTACGCAGGCACAGCTATGTGAATTGTATCAGACCAGCAAATCTAATATCAGCGAGCATATCAAGCATATTTTTGAGGATGGCGAGCTGACTGAGGATTCAGTTGTTCGGAAATTCCGAACAACTGCCGCTGATGGCAAGGTCTATAACACGACGCACTATAACCTTGACATGATTATTTCTCTTGGATACCGTGTGAAGTCCATCATCGCCACAAATTTCCGGCGTTGGGCGACCGAACGCTTGAAGGAATACATGATTAAGGGCTTCACTATGGATGATGAACGGCTGAAGCAATTGGGCGGCGGAAATTATTGGCATGAGCTGCTGGATCGCATCAGAGATATTCGTTCCTCTGAAAAAGTACTGTATCGGCAGGTGCTTGACCTGTATGCCACAAGCGTAGATTACGATCCCAAGAGTGAAGAATCGGTTCGATTTTTCAAAATCGTGCAAAACAAGCTTCATTTTGCCGCGCACGGACATACCGCAGCGGAGGTAATCTATGAGCGCGCCGATGCAGCTCAGCCCTTTATGGGCCTGACCTCTTTTTCTGGTGATATACCGACTTTGAAGGATATCGGGGTCGCAAAGAATTACCTGAAAGAGGATGAGTTGAAGGTGCTTAACAACCTCGTTTCGGGATATTTTGATTTTGCCGAGATTCAGGCGATGCGGCATAATCCCATGTATATGGACGATTACATTAGTCACCTGAACAGCATCCTGTCCTCCACCGGGGAGGCTGTGCTGGAAGGCTCTGGCACGATTAGTCACGCGAAAGCGATTGAGAAAGCGACAGCCGAATATCGGAAGTATCAGGCGCAAACTATTGCCCCCGTGGAGCAGGAATACCTCGATACAATAAAAAGGCTCGAAAATGAAGCAAAAAGCAAATCAAAGGAATGACGGCTATGTGGAGGTGCTTATATGGCTATTCAAGCGTCGACCCATCCAGAGGTGGCAAAGAACCAGCACCTTGTTCCGCAGACGTATATGAACGCTTGGAGTTATAACAATGGTGATTCAGTGTGGGTGTATGATAAGAATGATGCAAAACATCCCGATAAAAACGGAATCCCCGCTGTTAGATCCAGGAGTATTGAAAAAATCAATTGCATCAATAATTACCACGATATAAAAGCGGGCGACCTTTTCACAACGGAAGCAGCTTTGAACGAAATATTTGGGTTTTTAAAACCTTACTCTATTTCAGTAGATGGCACACTGATCACATCGCTTGAATCGCTTAATAAAGAATACTTGCGTTTTGATGAGTGGGAGATTATCAAACCAGACGGCAATCCTGCAACACGAAAAGATCGAAATACGATAAAGACTGCATTGCGGCAATCTCGTTTTCCCTTTATTGAAACAGCGTGTAGTGACCAGTTTGAATCTGATTGGGAGGGCTTTATTTCCGGTATAGAGAAGCGGGTTCGAATTATCAGAGGTTGTTCACCTGGACAAGCAGCATTGCTTCCTTCGGATATGAATCGGCTGATGGAGTATCTGGTCGTTTTTGATTGGCGCTCTCAAAAAAGCAATCATCTTCTTTCGGAAGCGTTGGATCTCATTTTCTCTGTAGTGCCCGAATTCAATATAGAAATTCCAGAGTCCGATAGACTGCATCCTGGAGTGCACACCGTAAAGGATGAGATAAAGCAGAACTACTTGCGGAAGATGTACTACGAATTCCTAAATCACGAAAAGAGCACCATGGCAACTGCGTTGACAGCTTATCTGCAGAATCTTTCAATCATTTTTTGTCTTACCAGTGTACCAAACCTATTCATAACATCAGACAGACCAGCGTGTATGCTGCAGCGAGACGATGGTTTTAAAGAACACATTTTAGTGGCAACGCCAACCATGCTGATTACTACAGCAAGGACAGATGATATTAGAAAATATATAGTTTCCGCGCTAAATCCGGATGAGGTCTTGCAATATAATCGAAGGATTGCGCAAGCGTGTGATCTTCTAATTCTACCGGACTCAAATAAGGATATTTCGTTATTACTGGAGTAACCAATGATTGCTATTGTTATGTGATAATGGAGGTATAGGTGGCATTATTTGATTGGCTCGAATTTGACTCACCAGAAGAACGTGAAAAAAAGCGGAAAAAGCAAATCTATGAAATCGGCGAAGCAACCGGCCGCTTTTTTGAGGACGATGCACCAGGTAAATTTGGCTTTGAAGAACGCGAAGGTCAGCAGGACATGGCGTTTGAAATACTGGACGCCATAAAAAGCGAGCAGCACATAGCAGTGGAAGCAGGCGTTGGAATTGGAAAATCCTTTGCCTATTTAGTCCCGCTTATGCTGTATAATCAGCGTTCAAAAAAAACCTGTTGTTATTGCAACTTCAACGATTGCTTTGCAAGAACAACTTTTAGATGATGCACATCGTCTTCAAAAACTGCTGCATTTATCACAGGAGATTACCCTTGCCAAGGGCCAATCGCACTACCTGTGCCTAAAGCGAGCGGAAGAATATATTAGCAATGAGAACGCAAAACTACGTCATGAAATTGAAGATGGAATGAGGGCTGGATACTATGAACGCAAAAATTATCCATTCGCAATTCCACAGGCTATATGGGATTGGATCAATGTTACTCACTATAGTAAGCGAACCTGTGATGCCTGCACTCAGAAATGCGCATACCGTGCTTTGAGGCAACGGCTGAAATTCACGGATGGCATTATCCTGTGTAACCAAGATTTGCTGACAGCTCACCTCATAAATCAGAGTCACGGCCAAGAGGGCGTCCTGAATAGAGAAATTGAAATTGCGGTTATTGATGAAGCGCATAATTTGGAAGACAAGGTGCGAAGTGCAACAACCGAGCACTTCAGTAAAGGCTATCTTTTTAGCCGCATTACTGCTGCCGTGCGAGAATTAAGAAGCGAACAGCAATCCATGGTTCGGAAAGAAGCCGATGACGCCAAAGCCGCATTAAATGCAGTATATGACAATCTTACTGAGCAACTGCAAAAGCAAGTCGCGTCCTCAACACAGGACATGAAATATGCAGATCGATTTTTCTTTGATTACAAGCCAGAATCTATGGAATTAATCGCAGCAGCCGCAACCAGGTTGCATGCTCTCTCAGAAAGGGTCGAAATTTATTCCAGTTTCGATTACCGGCAATCCAGCTCAGCTGCAGCGTCTGATGAACTTGAGTCGCTTTCATATTCAATGAGCGAATTAAGTGAAGAAATTGAAAAGAGACTGGTATGGATTGAACGCAAGGGACCCAATGTTGAGCTGTTATGCTGCCCTAAAAATACAAGCGACATTATCCGCCGACTCTATTTCAACGGCAGTATCCACACAATACTGACCTCTGCCACGCTGACAAACGCCAACACAGGAAGCGTTGAGGAAATGTATTCTTATTTCGTCAATAACACCGGATTCCCATTAGACAAAATAGCAATACTCTCAGAGCCGAAGCCCTCGCCATTCCCGTACGATGAGCATGCGATGATATATTATTGCGACGATCTTCCACACCCAACGAGAGAACATGATGATTTCATTCAGCAAGGTGTAGCCAGAATGAAAGAGATTCTGGAAATTTCGCAGGGTAAGGCACTTGTTTTATTTACCGCCAAGACTGATATGGAAGAAGTGTATGCACAGCTGCAAAGCGGCGATTTGCCGTATAAAATTCTTATGCAGCAGCTCGGAGCCTCGCAGGATCGTATTCTGCAGGAATTCAAGGATGACACCAATTCTGTATTACTTGGAACAGGGGCATATTGGGAAGGAATTAGCATTGAAGGAAAGAGTTTATCAAATTTAATAATCTTTCGGCTTCCTTTCCCTGTGCCTGATCCAATCATCAACTACAAAGCCTCGGTTGCAAAAGACCCACTCATGGATGTACAAGTTCCAGAAATGATCATTAAATTCAAGCAAGGTATAGGACGGCTTATTCGAAACTTTACAGATACGGGTATCGTTTCTATAATTGACAGCCGTTTACGAGATAACCCCAAATCACGCTATTACGATGTCGCGTGGGCATCGTTGCCAATACATAATCGGACAACCAGCCTTACTGAACTTGAAGAGTTCTATCATAAAATTACTGTCGGTCAGGGATAAGATGCAATGCAGATAAAGGATCATAGAAAATAAAAAAGTTGCGAACCGCGTGCGTTCCTTCCGCTGCGTGGTTCGCATCGTGGCATAAAAAGTGCTGATTTTAGGGACAAGAAAAAAGGCCCGCTTTGCGGACCACTTGGGAGAGCGCAGCGTTCGCAACGCTGAGGTCGCGGGTTCGACTCCCGTTGTCTCCATCTAATGAAAAGCCTCGGAATGGCGTAGTTAAAAGCCTTTCGGGGCTTTATTCTATATTTGTTGTCAATACCATGCCGACGTCTGAATTTAAATATTTTGAATTATTGAAATACAATTAATGTGACAAAAAGTTCAGCATTTTATGGTAGAATAAAAACAAATGATTTATGTGATTGTCATACGATAGCAAAGGGGTCATTATGAAGCTGGATGAAATGTTGATAAAGCTTGGCTGCAGATCCGTAGATGCAACAAGCGCAAGGTTTATCGGAGACGGTGATTTCTATCGTGAAGTTGTTACTGAGATGCTGAAAGATCCGGGATTTGATGAACTTGGAAAAGAAATTGACAGCAAAAATGCCAAAACGGCTTTTGAGACTTCACACATGTTGAAAGGTGTTATTGCTAATTGTGGGATTTCGCCCATGTATGATGTCATAGTAAAGATCGTCGAGCTTTTACGGAATGGTGACCCTGATTATGATGTTTTGAAAAAAGAATACGCAGATCTCCTTGATAAAAGAAATATAGCAAATGATGCACTTGCTGATTAAAAGGTGAGTTCAGCAAGAATTTATGAGCAGTTATTGGTTATTTTTTATAAAAACAAAAAAACACTGACAAAGTTTATCAGCATATAATGGACAGCCCGGAGCTATTTATCAGTCTCCGGGCTGTTTTTATGACTGTAAATAATAGACAAAAGCATCCTGAGCATGTTTATTGCCTATTCGGAAAGCATTGATATAATAAGGATACGCGTCTGAAGGGGAGCGTCCGGAAGCATTCCTTTCCCAGATGTAATCATGTCTTTTTAATCACGCAGCGCTCGCTGCAAAAGTCACAGCAGGAAAAGAAGTTATCATAAGATCGGAGGATAAATGGAGGACGTTTACAGGAACAACGAGCCGGATGATGAATATTTCGGCGAGGAAAGAACAATACAGCCACAATATGTTTTGCTTGCGGTGGCAGTGATTATCATGTTGGGGATCATTATATTCTTTACAGCAAGATCGCTCAGGAACGGCAGCGGTACAACAGACCAACTGAGTTCTATTGACAGGACAATAAGTGAGAATTCTGAAATACTGGCGAAAACAAATGATTTTGCCAGTGAGTCCACAGAACATTACAATGCTATTGACAAAACACTTGATGAAATACAAAGAAAGCTAATTGATTATTCAGGAAAAATTGACGGAACAACTGACGCAAAGGCAAGGAAAGAGATGCAGACCACACTCAGTACGCTTGAAACAGAGGTGAACAGTCTGATAGAGCGTGTAAATACCAGCCGAAGCGATACAGAAAAGCTCATAAATGAAATAATGAGCGCAGAAAATGATAACAAAGAATCAATAACAAACAATACAAGTGAAATAAAAGAAAGCACAACGGCTCTCAAAGAGGACCTGGCGGCGAAATATGAAGCATTGAAAAAAGGAAATGATTCTATAAGCGGCAGTATATCATCTCTTGAGAGTTCACTTTCTTCACTTATTGAAAGCTATGGTTCGAAAAGCGATGCGAATTACAGAGACCTGACGTCATTGCTCAAAGAAGTCAGAACAGATCTGAGCAATACAGTCGACACAGATTACAGGGCACTGACAGTTCTTATAGATAAGAACGGTACAGAAATCGAGAGCGCGCTGGATGGCAAGATCAAGGAGTTGACGGCACTGGAGAAGCAGCAATATGACAATCTTACAGCGTCGCAGAATACAGCAATAAGTAAGATCGATTCATTAACGGCTAATGTCGGTTCGAATCATGCTGATCTCATTACCAGATCTGATGATATAAAGAACACGATAACATCAAATCATCAGGCAGAGACAGCGCAGATAACAGAGACGACTAATAACCTGAATACAAATATGTCAGAATATTTTACGACATATAATCAGGCACAGTCTACGGGTAATGATGCACTTCAAGGCTTGATTCAGGCACTTTCAGACAATGTGACACAGTCTTTTATATCTGCCAGTAACGGCAAAGAGCTCCTTGCATCCGCGTTGCTGGCGAAAGGTATGGATGTAAAGACTACTTACGGGCAGGACACCAGTGACAGAGTAACATTCAAACAGTATGCTGATGCAATTTCGGGTCTTGAACAGACAATTACGGTTGATGAAATACCTGCAGCTTCAATAGAGTATTCATATCATTATCATGTTGACGGCAATGGTAATAATACCGGGGAAAAGGAATATCTTACGGATAGTGGTGGGTGTTACACGGTTCCATATGTTCATCACCACGTGGGAAGCTGTTATGGCACGGTGACTGTTGAAGAAGGACCTTGCCTTGGCGAGGGCTGCTCAACAGACCCGAGCACAGGGTTCCAGACTTGCAGATACAAACGCACGGTTACGTACGATAATGGGCAGACAAGCACTTCAATTGAAACACGAACGCACGCAGGTGCCGGTAATGGTGGAAATCATGTAAACAGTTCCTCAAGATCAACAAGTCTTTATCTGAAGTGCGGATTATCAGAAGGACAGCAGTTGGGATATGGTAAGAATTGTGGATATAATGATGGTCAGATTACAGAAGCACACATCAAATGGGATCCGAATAATGGTGCAAGTACTTTGAGCAGTGAGCCGAAGACATTTACTGCTCCGGTCATATCATCGGCCCAGGATAATCCGGATGAAGAGTCTGATGAAGCTGCATCAACAAAAGAAGAGGCATCAAATATGGCTTCATCGACTGCGGATGCGGCGACGGGTAATTCAGCAACGGATAATACATCAGCAGGGAGCACAGTTATAGAAAATTCATCGTCCGCAGATGCGTCAACAGCAGATATATCAGATGAAGAATCATCCTCGGCCGCCACTTCATCATCCCCCGGGGCTGCTTCGTCTCCATCGGATGCAACTTCGTCATCATCGGAGGCTGCTTCATCGCCAGCGGTGGAAAAGCCAGAAGCTGCGGCTACAGAGAAATCATTATATTGAAAAAGTATTTTGCTATATTTTTCTGGTACTGTGAACACCAAAAGGAAAGTGATAAGATAATACGAAACATAAAAATCCAAGAGGTGTTCACATGTATCGTCTGACGTCAAAGCTTATTATTTACCGCAATATTGGAAAAGACAGCATTTTGTTTAAAATGGCTGATATCTGCCACAGGTTCCAAAACGGAGAATATGAGAAAGAGGAACTTATATCAGATATTCTTTGCGAGATCAACAGATTGCTGGATGTAGCGACGAAATATGGTTTCAATAACAATCTGTGGCATAACTATCTGGCTTTTCTTCTTGCAATGACAGAGACACCGTTCACACTGGTCTCTGAAAAAGTCGGTGCAAATGAAGGAACAGTCGAGTCTTTTGCCAAGAACGATCTCTCTGTTTTTAAACAGCTTTTTGATTATGATTTTTCTGAAATGGAGAAAGAGCTTGGCATAAATTGCTTCTCAACGATACAGCACTATAGGGCTGTCGTGAAAAAGGAGAGAATATTTAATAAGAGCGTCAGTGAAAAGGTCCAGTTGCTCAGCAATGAGATCGAGACAGCAGAAGATACTGACGATCTTTACAGGATTGTGACTGGATTCTATAAGGAATATGGAGTTGGAAAGTTCGGACTCAACAAGGCTTTTCGTGTTGATGAGAGCGAAGATGATTTGCTCAGTCCTATCACAGCGACCAGTGATGTAATGCTTGATGATCTTGTGGGATATGAACTTCAGAAGAAGAAACTTGTTCAGAACACGGAAGCATTCGTTGAAGGCAGAAAGTCAAATAATGTTCTGCTTTATGGTGATGCGGGAACAGGCAAATCGACGAGCATTAAGGCAATCCTGAATCAATATTATGATAAAGGGTTAAGACTGATAGAGATATACAAGCATCAGTTCAAATATCTGGCGCAGATAATCTCAGAGGTCAAGAACAGAAATTACAGATTTATCATATATATGGATGATCTTTCTTTTGAGGATTTTGAGACGGATTATAAGTATCTCAAGGCAGTAATAGAAGGCGGTCTTGAACCAAGACCGGAGAATGTCCTTATTTATGCGACATCAAACAGGAGACACCTCATACGCGAGAGCTGGAGCGACAGATCAGACAGGAGCGATGATGAAATGCACAGGTCTGATACTGTGCAGGAGAAGCTTTCGCTTGCTGATCGTTTTGGTATTTCAATCGGATACTTCCGCCCGGCGCCACAGGGATTCTATGATATAGTTTACGCACTTGCAGAAAGGTCGCCGGAGATAAAGCTCAGCAGAGAAGAACTTAAGGCTGAGGCAGGAAAATGGGAGCTACAGCATGGAGGTTACTCCGGAAGGACAGCTCAGCAGTTCATAAACTATCTTCTCGGAACAGCTCCTGAAACAGAGTGATAAGGATAGTATAAAGGCCCCGATATCATCTTGCGGATGACGGGACCTTTGTTTTTATGATCAGATGATGACAAGCTCTTTCTCATATTCTGAGCGGACAGTACTGTGAAAACCGGAGCTGAATTTCTGCGCCGCTATGCTGTCATAGATAAACGAACACCTTACTTCTTCATTAAGCATATCTTTGAAAACAGGATCGAGAACTGCAGCGGCTTTTGAAACAGATGTTATGAGAGGAATGTCAGCGTTAACCTTGATGGCCGTCAGTAGTGGTGCACTGTCCTTCCTGAAGCCCAGGACCCTTGCGTAGCCTGTAAGCCCGGCATTCATATAACTTTCAAAGCGTTCTTTTGTCATACCAAGTGTGATGTGAAGCAGAGCTCTTGAAACTGCTGTCCAGGTCATGTTCCTGGACTTGAGCCGGGAGCAACGCTCTGAAAAGCTCATATAAGTTGATCGATCATTCATTATCCTGCGGGACAGATCAGTTCCGACACCGAAGAACGCAGACAACTGATCATTGTAATCGGAACTGCTGAGGGCTCCGTCCGGACCTGGATTCATAAGATAGTAATAGAGCGGCGCTGAGAGATCATCTGCTGTTACAGGTGCACTCACGCCAAGAGCTGACAACAGAAGCTCAGTCATACGGGAAGGACATGTTTTGCCAAGATATGACTTTATGCTTTCCAAGGCGCAGGAGTTTTTATCAATTTCTGATCTTATATCTGAAGCATGGCTGCATTCAGTACGCTTTATTGCGCAGGGCCTTATCTGACTGCAGGACTCAGCAATCCACCTCAGGTATTCAGCACCGAGGACATCATTGGGCAAATCAGGAAGAAAGCCGCCAAGGGCTTTATTTCGTGCGGCCGGAAAACTAAGACCTGACCTGATGCATTTC
>JAAZDA010000370.1 GCA_012512995.1 Clostridiales bacterium
ATGTACTTCACGCACTGTCAGCTCATGGAAATGAGACGTCAGCGATATCATTTGCGCACTTTATTGACAGCAGGTTTCTCTCAGGCGGTGCGGGCAACATACTTGAGAGCGAGTTTGTTTTTCCTTTGACAGGGAATACTGATTTCAACTACTTTTGCCTGTATGGAGAGAATCAGAACGATAGTGAAATGATAGAGATCATAAAGAAGATGACAGAGGTATGCAGGGAAGAACCATATGGTTACGAGTTTATGGTAAGAAATCTTATAAGCAGTTTCTGGATAAAGATGTTCGAACGTTATAAGTCAGATATTTGCAGACCTTGTAATAAGAAATCCTTGGATGGCAGCAGGATAAGGGATATGATGCAATTCGTCAGAGAGAACTTCAATGACAAACTTGGTCTGAAGGATATAGCAGGAGCAGCGGGAATAGGAACAAGAGAATGCAACAGATGTTTTGACCGCACAATAGGAATGTCGCCGATGGAATATCTGAATCAGTTCCGCCTTGAGCAGGCCATAGGTCTTATGTTGAATTCAGACGAGAGCATCACTAATATTTCTGAAGATTGTGGGTTCTTCTCGAACAGCTATTTCAGCAAATGCTTCCACGACAGATTTGGATGTACGCCAAATGAATACAGAAAACGTCAAAACTAATGTGCTACAAAGGTTCGAGCCTGTGGGATACGCCGAAGGTGGAGAGTCAGGGAAGCCAGGAAATTGAAGGCTTCCCGGCTTTATGAGCAACAAGGAAAAAGGTGATCACGCCATCGTTTATGGCGCCGGCACTATTGGAATTGCAGCGGCAGTGGGGCTTATTGCTCTTGGCTGCAGTGAGGTCATGATCTGCGATCAATCTGATTTCAGGCTGAATAAGGCTGCAAAAATGGGATTCAAAACATGTAACAACAAGAGAGACAACTTACTGAAAAAGGCAAAGAGTTGTTTTGGTGAAGCTCCATCACTTTCTGGAACTACGGCTGATGTGGACATTTTTGTGGACGCTGCTGTGTCGCCGGCTGTTTTGAAAGAATGGCAGAGCATCGGGAAAATTGGATGCAGGATGGTAGTAGTTGCGGTCCTTTCAGGCATGAGACCTGTTGATATATTGCATATGACGTATGCGCAGCAGGAGCTTATCGGGAGCGGCGGTTACATGCCGGAGGATGTAACAGATGTCATGAAGGTCATGGAATCAGGAAAATGGGATATTGAATCCATCATAACTGATGAGTATTCGTGGGATGAATTGCCGGAGGCGATAATGAGAGCTGCGGATGTCGAGCATGCGCTGAACGTGGTCATCAAGTATTAGCAGTTTTCTGGGGGAGAACACCATTTGAACCTTGAGACAGCTGAGGAGTTCTCAGATAAATGTGTCGAAACGGCAAAACTATGGGAGCCAGTGGCAGACAGACTCTGGAATGCATAAATCTCGTAAACAATTCTGAAACAATCCTGTGGTTTAATATAGATAACAGTATGTCGCACCAGCAGACTGTGCCTCATAAAGAGGCACAACAGGATGGGGTTTACGCATCAAGTGAAAAGAGTCATAGACTTTTACAATCAAATCATGTTAAGAACTCCTGCTCTCACTCTGATTTTGCCTGCAATCCTTTTCGGCGGATTGTCACTGGCATTATCGGTGAGGGCAGAACTGTCTCCGGTGCCGGAAGTGATTAAATATGCAATCTACGCCATTGCCGCAATTACACTGGCGCTGGCGAGCTGGAAATGCGTATTGATACTTAAAGACCCAGAGTTTAAGAAAAAGATAATACTGATAATACATAAGCGTGAACTGACTGCACGGCTCATGGATGATTATGGTTACAGGATCATCATGATCGCGTATGTCTCATTTTTTGTGAATATATCATTTGCAGTCTACAAAGGAATCACGGGATGGCTGTCATTC
>JAAZDA010000371.1 GCA_012512995.1 Clostridiales bacterium
GATAAGCTGTGCCGAAATAATGTCCGCTGTCTTGCGGCTCAACTCTTCATAATTCTTTGTTTTATATATTGTAATCATGGTCACCTCCTTGTGATCTGAAAACAGCGGATGTGCTATCCGTGCTTTACGTGCTTTACGTGCTTTTTCTATTATACGGTGAAAAGATCATGACAGCCAGCCCTTTCAATAAACTGTCCATCTTATGCCGCTTTTTGTCTATTTTCTGATCGTATTGCGGTACTCATTTGCTGACTGGCCCGTCTGCTTTCTGAAGACCCTTGAGAAGTGTGCCATGTCTGTAAAGCCTACTTTCTCCGCCACATCCACAATATGGAGCGACGGATCACTCATGAGTTCCATTGCTTTGTCAACGCGTATCCCGTTCATCAGATCTGAAAAACTCTTGCCCGTATGGCGATTGAGAAGTTTTGACAGGTGCCAGTGGCTTACATAAACATGATCTGCCACATCGCTGAGCTGGATCTTCTCTGTGTAATGCTCTTTCATATACTCCAGCGCACTGTCAACAATGAAATTTCCTGCGGCGCTGTTGTCATCCCCTTCATTTCTCCCGAGGTTGGCTGTCATGACCGCAAGTGCTTCATTCAGCTCATCCATTTTGGACGGTTTCAGCAAATATCTCGTGACTCCAAGTGTAAGTGCCTGCCTCGCGTAATTGAAATCCGGATAACCTGTAAGAATAGTGATTTCGAGATCAGGATGCTCTGACTTAAGTCCCGCTATCATGGTCAGTCCATCCATGTTCGGCATCTTTATGTCTGAGAAAAGTATGTCCGGTTTCTCGCGCGCAACGACCTTAAGTCCCTCCTGCCCTGATGAAGCTGTGGCCACGACCCCGCAGTCGTAATCAGCCCATCTTACGGCATTGCTAAGGCCCTTAACTATCATCGGCTCATCATCTACAATCACTACTTTATACATGTCGTCTCCGTCATCCCTTGATCGCGCCTGCTGTCATGCCCTTGATGATATATTTCTGCAGGAATATATACACTATTATAACCGGAATGATGACCAAAGTAACTGCTGCCGCCATAAGTCCGTAATTTGTTCCTTCCTGACTTGTGAGTTCATTGAGGAGTCTTGTAATAGCACGCATCTCAGGTCTCCTTAAGAAGAACATCTGCGTGAACAGGTCATTGTAACTCCACAGGAATGAGAATATCGCTACTGTGACAAGGCTGGGTTTTGCAAGCGGTACAATAATCTTGAAGAATATCTGAGGTATGGAGCAGCCTTCGAGATGTGCCGCCTCTTCGAGATCCAGAGGAAGCGACTGTATATAGCTTCTAAGTACTATTATGGCAAAACATATGTTGCCGGCGATCTGCGGGAGTATAACTGACAGCATCGTGAGCAGCCAGTTATCTGTATTGGTTATATGCCAGGAAGCCTCCATCGTATAGACAGGGATTATCGTGGCAAATACAGGGAACATCATCGCTGCGATTATCAGATTACCAATAAGCGCCTTGCCCTTGAAACTGAAACGCACAAGAGCAAATGCTGCGAGTCCTGCCACCAGCATTACACCTATAGTTACACAACCAGATATGAAAATACTGTTTCCATATGCCTGAAAAATATTCAGGTTGCCAAATGCCTTTTTATAATTCGCCAGTGTAAACAGTTCGCCTATCGGCAGTGCGAATGAATTTGAAAGGATCTTGTCCTTGGCCTTGAATGAGTTTTCCACCACCCAGAATATAGGATATATCGTCGTCAGCGCCCATATGCTGAGGATAATATAAACAATGCCTGTTCCTGCATTGTAATGATGGCTCTTCACGGGAGCGATGTCATTTGTTCTGTTATCCTTCATTTCAGATATCCTCCCTTTCTTTGAACACCCTCTTGGTGATCTGAGCCAGAATTACACCCAGAACAACTATAAGAACTGCGAGCGTTGAACCATAATCGACATTCTTGGCTTCCATTGTCTGATAGTACATATACGTGCCTGTCAGGAATGTTTCATCGAGCGGCATTCCCTTGGGGAACATCGTCCATGGAAGATCGAATACCTTCAGTGCTCCTGTGACACCAAGCGTAATACATGTGACCATTACGTTATGGATCATCGGAACTGAAATATACCGTATCCTCTGAAGTGCGGTCGCACCATCTATCTTGGCGGACTCATATAGTTCATCTGGAACGTTGTTGAGACCTGTCTCGATTATTACGAAGTAGAAACCCACGTACTGCCACACTACAGGAATCATCAAAGTCGCCAATGCGTGCGATTCATCCTTCCAGTCTGTCAGAAAAGTTTTGCCGAATATCTCAAGCAGCTGATTGAGCATTCCCTTGTCATACAGGAAAACAAGATTAAACAGAAGGCCAAGTGCTGTGGCGGAAATAACTATCGGAAAGAAATAGACTGTGCGGAAGAACTGAACTCCTTTGTGTATGTTGTCTACCATGAGAGCAAGAAGCAGGGCGATCCCCACCTGTCCCACGAGAGTTGCAATGATCATGATCCCCGTATTCTTGAGTGAAGTCCAGACAACCTCATCATGGATCAGCTCGACGTAATTGCTGTACCAGGGATCATTCCAGTTGTTGCTGCCGGCCCCAAGTGTTCTTATTGACTGAAAACTATCGACTATATTTACGAAGAAAGGATAGTAAAGGTATACGGTCATGAATAGTAATGCCGGTATAAGGAAAATAACTGCGTACTTCCTTTTGCGATATATGTTTGACATATTGACTCCCCTTAAAAAATTCCGGCGGTCCCTTTCGGATACCGCCGGAGTTCTTTATCAACGTGTGCGCTTACTGTGCTGCATTGTAAGTATCTATGCCTTCCTGTACTGCTTCCGCAATATCAGTCTTGCCTGTAACGATCTTAGGCATTCCGTCGAAAGTTGAAACTCTGCAATCTCCGTTGAACAGATCCTGTACGGCGCCCGTGAGGGAAGTAACTCCGCTCATCATGCTCATGGCCTTTACCTGCAGTGAATTGAACTGAGATTCATCTACCTTCGGAGAATCCTTGAGTGCTGTTGCCGTATGCTGTGCGAACTTTGCGACCATTTCATCTGATGTCATATACTCTACAAAGCTTACTGCAGCTGCCTGTTTTGCAGGATCGTCCCATGCCTTCTTTGTGATGTAGTAGCCCATTGACAGACCGCCTACAAGATCAGTGGTCTTGCGGTTTCCCTTTCCGGGGAAATATGTCACATCAAAGTTGTCGAGTTTTGCCGTATCAAGTGTTGAAGCATCCTCCGGATCTGACTGGCAGTTTGAAACAATTCCGCCGACCTTCCATGAGCCGTCGAGAAGGAATGCTGCCTTGCCATCCGTGAATGATGCAAATGTCTCATCATCTGTAGCTGAAAGAGTGTTCTCCGGGAAATATCCTTTCTCATAGAGATCCTTTATATCAGCAAGACCATTGCACCACTGTGTGCCTGTCTCGTCATCAGCTGATGCCGGGATATTCAGGTGATTCTCAGGAGTCTGCTGATTGAAGATGCAATACTCCCACCAATAATGAGGAATGTTACCAAGTGCTGCTGCGATAGGTGTGTAGCCTGCATCCTTGATCTTCTGGCAATCATCCAGGAACTCGTCCCATGTCGTGTCAGCTGTCGGCATTTCTACTCCTGCTGCATCGAGGACTTCTGTGTTTACGAACATTGCTTCCCAATATCCGTTTACAGGTACTGCATATTTGACGTTATCTGCAGGTGATGCCGAGATAAGATCGTCATTCATGTTATCTGCATATTCAGGATATGTTTTTCTGATATCATCAATCGAAACAACTTTTCCTGCGCTCACAAAATCGTTTGCATCAGCTCCGTTGAAGAAGAACAGAACATCTGACTCGGAAC
Source organism: Clostridiales bacterium (assembly GCA_012512995.1). Lineage (GTDB taxonomy): Bacteria > Bacillota > Clostridia > Lachnospirales > Lachnospiraceae > CAG-791. The sequence continues at coordinate 3,870 of JAAZDA010000371.1, forward strand.
CTGTTTCAAAGTCCGTGACGATCCTGGTCTTCAGTGTTTCATCTGAAGTGGCAGACATGTCGCTGACTGTATTTCCTGTCTCATTTTCCCATGCAGCAACGGCATCTTTGTAGTTCTGGGCGTTTCCGTCCTCACCTGCGAATGTTGTTGTCACTGTGATCTCTACAGGTTCTGCTGCCTCAGCTGCCTCTGTTGTAGCTGCTGTTGTTGTCTCCTGTGTTGCTGTCTCTGCTGCCGCTGCTGTAGAATCAGCTGCCGCCGCTGTTGCCGCACTGCCTGTAGCCTCCGTGCTTCCGCACCCTACAAGTGAACAAGCGGTAGCTGTTGCAAGAACCAATGCTGCTAATCTCTTTTTCATAAAGCCTCTCCGTTTCTGCGCCTTGCGCGCTCTTTCTTTGTTGTAAGTACATTTTATCCAAGCTGCGGAATGGCTTACAGTGTTGCGATTGGTAATTATTGTCTGAAATTGTTCATCAGCATCACTTGTTTTGGCAATTTTTAACAGCTCTCTTCTATGCTGCGTTTTATTCTTATGGTACTTACTGTATTACCGGCCCTGCTGCTCTCTATCGTGAGGCCGCTTCCCTCTCCGTACATTATATGAAGTCTTTTATTGACGTTATGGATTCCTATACTGAGAGACCCCTGGATCTCGTTCTGTTCATCATCATCAGAAAGAAGTATCCTTATGCGCTTTTCATCTTCCTCAGACAGAGTTCCGTGATTTGTGATCCTGATCTCGAGGCATGATGTGTTTTCATGTGACTCTTCCCCGTCCTTCTGCGTAACACAAAGGCTCACTGTCCGCCTGCCGTCTTCATCAATGGCATGCTCGACAGCGTTCTCTACGATCGGCTGAATTATAAGGCGCGGCACAGGGCATTTCATTGTGTCCTGCTGAACATCTTCAGACCACATGAATTTCTCTCCATACCTGCATTTACATATGTATATATATGCATCTACATATGATAGTTCTCTGGAGAGCGGTATCTCCTGTTTCTTCTCCCTGTTAAGAGTTGCCTCCATCATGGTCGAAAGTGCCTCGATCATACGGCTCGCCTTATCATCGCCGTCCATCCTCACCTGCCAGTTGATTATCTCCAGCGTGTTATTGAGGAAATGCGGATTGATCTGTGACTGGAGCGCATGGATGTTGGCATCGCGCAGCGCTATCTCCTCAACAAATATCTTGTTGAACTGCTCGTTGAGCTGATGCGACATCTGATTGAAATTCTTTGTCAGGTCACTGATCTCTCCGCCGCTTTTATTCTCAGGCACTACTATTTTGTAATTTCCTCCGGCGATCTGTTCTGCCGCCGCACTGAGTTCTGCAATCGGTCTGCTGATCTTGCTGTTGAAGAAATAGATAATGACTATAAGAAATGGAACCATAAATACGATATTCAACACGAAAATATAGACTGTGGCCCTCTGCTCGAAGCGGGTCGCTTTCCCATTATAAGTAACTGTATAAACAAGCCTGTTGCCTTCGACAGTTCCAGGCATTACTACCATATCTCTGCCATCTTTTGAAGTGAGATAAACATTTCCGTCACCATAATCAAAGGCATTATCTTCTGTCACGCCATCTGCCGCAGTCAGTTCACCGCCATTGCAGAAGACCTGATATGACTCAAATTCCCATACACTTGAAAGGCTTTCGAATATGTAATCTGAATTTAGCTGTATCATGATCACAGCATATGGCTTTATCTTGCGGTTCATGATATTTCTGACAAGGTATACATTTCCATTTACATTGACAAATCCCGTTCCCGTGTCGAGATCAGCCGCCTCATCAAGGAGCTCCGGCATCACTTCAGTTTTGAAGTTTGTCGGCAGGGGCTCCATTCCTGTTGAATACACTGTATCGGGCTCTTCTGTAAAACATAGAGCTGTCAGTTTGAAGCTGTTGTTGAACTTATACTGTTCTTCGAGAAATACTGTGACATCTGAATACAGCTTTGACTTGTCGCCATCGATCAGATATTGATTCCATGCCTCGCGTATAGCGGTGTGATAGGACGAGTCCTTGGAAGCGCGGATACAGTCTTCGAATCTCAGGTTACAGATCTCGGAAGCTTTCTCCATAGATGTCTGAATGGTCCTGTCGGTCTGTCTTCCGATCCTCGACACGACCTGGAACAGCAAAACAAATGTCGTAACTATCAGCGGGATGAACCATCCCAGCATGAGGTACAAGAGGATCCTTGTCTGAAGCCTGCTGCTGCCTTTATGGACCACTTTTGCGGTACCTTTATTTTTAAACGACATAATGCCCGCCTCCCATTGAACTCAGTATTTCTGTTCATATACATTGCCGGGCGGCGGGCATTACGGTTTTAAAGATTCAGGAATTTCTTATATATTTCAGCTACTCTTTCGGCATCATCCGCATTCTTCATCTCACAGAAAACACGGAGAAGCGGCTCTGTTCCCGAGAACCTTGCGCTGACCCATCCGCCATTCTTAAAGTATACCTTACAACCATCCATATATGAAACGTGATCTATTTCAAACGGCAGATCCGGGATCTTTTTATCTTCCATGAGGAGTTTGATATATTCAGGCTTCATGGATGCTCTGAACTTATAATTAGTCTCAAGGAAGCTGGTAGCACCGACTTCCTTTCTGATGTCATCATATATCTCAGAGATCTTTCTGCCTGTGACTGCCAGCATCTCGACAAGGAGTGCCGCTGCATACACACCATCTTTGCCGTGGATATGTCCGCGGATCGAAAGGCCTCCTGACGACTCTCCGC
>JAAZDA010000372.1 GCA_012512995.1 Clostridiales bacterium
ATACAGGCTGAGCCAGGCGGGAAGCAATGCCGGGGAGAACTATCTTGCAGTTTATTTCTCCAGAGATTACATCACAAAGACACTGCAGAACGGCATTTCTATAAATGACAGTGTGTACTACATAATAAATGAAAGGGAATCACTTGTTGCGGCCTCGAATGATCCGCTGTCCGGAACATACAGGATGAGTTACGACACGGCCTCAGAGATCGAGCAGGGCTATAATCAGTTCACTACAAAAACAATACTTGATACGGAAGTCTATACAGGCTGCCACAAGCTTGGTAAGAGCGACTGGATAATGGTCTCAGTGCTGCCGGCGGCACCCATAAGGCAGAAGGGCTACACTGTTATCATTAATTTTGTACTTCTGTATGTGCTGATGCTTGTCGTGGCTCTTGTCATCGCGGAATTTATGTCATCATCAATTACAAAGCGTCTTGATGTCGTGAGCTCACAGATGCGCAAGGTCAGAAGAGAGCCACCGGTGCGGATTCCTGAATCAAATACGCATGACGAAATAGGCGACCTGATAACGTCATACAATTACATGACGGACAAGATGAATCTTATGATAGAGCAGCAGGCCAAAGACGCCGAGGAGCTGAGAGTGTCGGAGATCCGCGCACTTCAGGCACAGATAAATCCGCACTTCCTCTATAACACGATGGATATGATAAACTGGCGCGCACAGACGGGTAAACCGCAGGAGGTGACAGAGGCGATTCAGGCGCTCTCGAAATTCTACAAGCTGACGCTCAGCAAGAAGGGCATTTACGGCACGATCGCATCAGAGACAGAGCATGTCACGCTCTACATTCAGCTGCAAAACATGCGATTCAACGGCAGGATTCATTTTGTGTCAGATATTCCGGATGAAATGAATGACTGCATTATTCCAAAACTTACGTTCCAGCCAATCGTTGAAAACTCCATATTGCACGGAATACTGGAGAAAACAACGAGAGAGGGAACGATAGTCATCACGGCATGGAGTGAGGGGAATGATATTATCATTCAGATTTCTGACGATGGTATCGGAATTGAGGAAGAGCAGCTTGGTACTATTCTTTCAGAGAAAGCGGAGAGAACTGACCGCACGAACATCGGGGTTTACAACACGCACAGGAGGCTGCGCGTAATCTACGGCCCGGGTTACGGGCTGAAATATTCGAGTATTTACGGCAAGGGGACGGATGTGGAGATCAGGGTGCCGAGGCGGACAAGCGAAAGTGAGTGAGACGTGCTGCTCGCAGTCCGATCGGCTGGCCTGTATCGGTTCTGCATGGTAAAGTGGCGCAGAACCGGCGGCTCTACGCCAATCGTTCCTGCGAGGCAGCACGTCTGATCCTTGCTCGCAGTCCGATCGGCGGGCTCAGCCTCCGGTTCTGTATTCGCCGGGCGTCTCACCGTAAACACGTTTGAACAGGCGGTGGAAGAAGCTTACGTTCTCGTAGCCGACGGAGACTGCGATCTCCGATGAAGGGAGCTTTGTGCTGCGGGGCAGGTAGCAGGACTGGGTGAGCCGCTTGTTTTGAAGGAGCTCACGGAAATTGCTGCCGGTCCGCTTGTGTACGAGCCGCGATATAGTGTACAGATCGATGCCATTCTTGTCTGCAAAACAGGTGAGAGTGGCATCTTTGTATTCTGTCTCAATGTAGGAGAGCAGCTTGATGATGATGTCTTCCTCATATGAATTAAACGAGACTGTGATTTTCTCAGTGTGGTTCATGAGGTTCATGAAGAGCAGGCC
>JAAZDA010000373.1 GCA_012512995.1 Clostridiales bacterium
CTTTTCCACCTCACTGTAATATTGCGGTGACACTTTTATCGCTTTAGCTGTTTCTGTTGATTTATAATAAAAACTGACCCAGGATTTACGAGGAAAATTGACCCACCCAAGAGTGGCAATGAGCAAGTGATCCGATCCCTGATATTTACTGAACCTTGAAAATTTCACAGTTTGAATTGACCCACCCCTGAATGATCCATAGAATACCTTTCTGTATGCAGCAATACAGGAAGGAGAAAACAGAGGTGAAAGATTTGAAAGACTGGGCAGCTGTGCAGAAAGTGTACAAGCAGACCAAATCCAAGCGCATGACAGCCAGGATCCTGAACATTTCGCGTAATACAGTAAAGAAACTGCTGGAAATGTCAGAGCCTCCGGTCTACCACCGGACAGACTATTCATCGAAGCTCGATCAGTATAAGGAGCTGATCATCGAATGGCGCTGTGATCCATATGACTTCAATGGAACACGCATCTTCCGGGAGCTAAGGGGAAAAGGCTACACCGGAAGCATCGGGCCGATCTACCGCTATCTTGAAAAAGTCGACGAAGATGTCGGGTATCACATCAGCAAAAAAGCTACGGTAAGGCACGAAAGTCCGCCGGGAGATCAGGCACAGTTCGACTGGACAGAATACGAAGTGGTCGTAGGAAGCAGGTACAGGAAGGTATATTGCTTTGCAATGATTCTTGCAGCTTCCAGAAAGAAGGCCGTGTGTTGTTCGCTGAATGTGGATGCAGAGGCTATTTACGAAGCGATACAGGAACTGTACGAGGATCTAGGGGGAGTTACACTGGAACTTCTAATTGATAATCCCAAGGCGCTGGTGATCGAGAACAATCCGAAATCAGAGGAGGAGGTCAGATATAATCCGCAGGCTCTCATGCTCGCCAAACATCTCGGAACAGAACTGAATGCGTGCCCCTGCTATTGGCCCCGCAAAAAAGGGAAAATAGAATCGCCCTTTAAATATATCGAGAATCAGTTCATAAAAGGGACGCGATTTTCAAGCATGGAGGATCTGAACCGCAGGCTCAAGAAAAAGATAGATGAGTGGTGCAATGAAAAACATACCACTACAAAGCGGATCCCGAATCAGCACTATCTTCTGGAAGAAAAGGCAGCATTATTGCCGTTGCCGAAGAACCGGTACCGTGTAAAAAGTATGCAGCACAGGAAAATAAGTCCAGACAGTTTCATTAGTATCAACAGTAATAAATACAGTGTTCCGGTAAAGTATGTGGGGAAGACCGTACAGTTCAGGCTGATCTATGGATTCAGGATCGAGATCTATGATCTAAAGGATAACTTCATTCTGGCTCTCGAGCAGACAGACGGTAAGCACCAGGAACTGTCAGATCCAGAGCATTACGAAGCAATTGCCAAAAAAGTGAGCACTTCTGTTCCTCAGATCCGTCGGGATTTCACTAAGATGTATCGTAATGGCGTAAGGTACCTGGACGCTGCCGGACGCAAGTTCGACCAGCCGACGCATTATGCAAGAAAGATCATGGAGCTCCAGGAGCTATACAGTTCTGAAGTCATGGATACATTGATCGGCATAGCAGTGGATGAAGACAAGATGGATATCAAAGGGTTCAAGTCGCTCCTTAAAGAATACAACTCTGGGATCAGAAAGCGTGGGAGCACCGAACCGCAACCGCCAGATAAGCCTGAGGTCGTACAGGGATCTGATCTCACACGTGACTGCAGTTATTATGATGATCTGTGCAAAGGAGATGCTACATGCCGACAATAAATGAAGAGATGAGAACATATGCGGATGAAATGATGAAGCGTTTTAAGCTGGTGGATATGCGGGAACAGTACTCCGATATCATTGAAGAGGCCGTATCGAGTTCCATGGGATATATGGATTTTCTTGTCAGGTTGCTCTCCGTAGAGGAAAAAGGAAAGAACGCCAGACGCCAGGAAATGCTGCTTGAAAAGGCTGACTTTGATTCAGCTGCTACGCTTAAAGATATAGATTACAGTTTTAATCACAGCCTTGAGAAAGACAGGATCGAAGAGCTCGGGGAACTGCATTTTCTGGATGTACATGAGAACATCATTATCATAGGACCTCCCGGGGTCGGTAAAAGCATGATCGCCACCGGGATAGGAATGAATGCCTGCAAAGCTGGGAAACGGGTACTGTTCGTAAATGCAAAGGAGCTGGTAGACAGGCTTTATGATGAAATGATACAAGGTGATCTGTCCGGAACACTTAAGAAGCTGAGGAAGATCGATCTGCTGATCATTGATGAACTGTCCTATATAAAAATGGACAAAGAAAGAGAGAGCCTGTTTTTTCAGATCATCCGTCAACGATACGAAAAAGGCTCCCTCATTATTACGACCAATCTGCCAATAGGCAGATGGAACGAACTGTTTACCGGACAACTTGCTGCAACAGCCATTCTTGACCGGCTGCTCCATCACTGTCATATGCTCAGTATAACGGGAGACAGTTACCGTGTCAAAGGTCCGGGATCAAGCGGAAAAGGCAGAAATGTCAATGAATGAACAGTTGAACGAAAGAGCAGCCAGTACAGTACAGCATGTCACAAGTACTGCGTAGAATACATGATTAAAAGGAGACTTACTAATGTCAAAATGTAAAGTAAAGACGGGGGAATTAAAGGAGCTGGCAGAGATATATAACACAAAAGGAAGGAAGGCCGTCTATGAATTGCTGAATTCCAAATATGGAGTAAAGAACCCCTATTTCGTGCTAAGGCGTATGTGTGATGATCCTGATCTTTCATATGATGCTGAAGCGGATCAGTTCCTGTCTTCCGGAGCACAGAGCGCGGAGGACGTGTTCATGAGCATGGACGAGCTATGCTCCCCTGTCGTGCCACAACATGTCCGAAACGAAGAACAACAGAGTAATGACAGCAGACCAGCGGCGATGGATAAGCTCATCCGTGAATTGATAGGGGACCGCCTACTGGAGCTGAGCAAGTATGTCACGATTGATTCTCTTTCCAAAAGGATAATCGTTGATAAGATCACGCTGGAAACAGATGGATATCAATTGATAACGCACTGACAGGGTGGGTCAAATCAGAGTGTGAAAAATCAGGATCAACAAAAAATCTGATCCACCAGATTCAGAGCAGGGGTGGGTCAGATTTAAACGAAAAAGTGGGTCAATTTTACTTGACAATCAACATGGGGCGAGCGCCACAAGCGGAAGGATACCAACCCGAATAAGTCCACCTACTACGAATTCACGGGCTTCATCAAATGCGGTTGCTGCGGTGCCAACTACCGCTGCCAGTCCAATGTTCGCAAGGACGGTACGCGCACACGCTCCTGGTATTGCACCGGGCCAAAGGACAAGTGCCAGAACACCGCGATTCGGGATGAAACCATGAAGGCACTGGTTACTGAGATACTTGGCCTCCCGGCCTTCGACGAGGCGGTCATGGATGCTCAGATTGAATACGCCAGCATCCTTAACGGCACAGTGATCTTTCATTTCAGGGACGGGCATGAGATTTTGAATACATATCAGGACAAGCGGCGCGGCGTCAAATGGTCTGCGGAGCGACGTGAAAAGCAATGCCAGGCCATAAAGGATAGCTGGACAGATGAGCGCCGGGCAGCCATGAGCGAGAGGATGCGCCAGATAAGAGGTGAAAAGAAATGGCCAAAACAGTAACCACAATTCCGGCGACGCTAACACGTTTTACTGCGACGCCACTGAACGAGCAGAAAAAGCGACGCACTGCCGCTTACGCCCGTGTCTCTACAGACAGCGACGAGCAGTTCACCAGCTACGAGGCGCAGATCGACTATTACACCAACTATATCAAGGGCCGCGACGATTGGGAATTTGTGGGTGTTTATACCGACGAGGGCATAACAGGCACGAACACCAAAAAGCGCGTGGGCTTCAAAAGTATGGTCACCGACGCCCTTGATGGTAAGATCGACCTGATCGTCACCAAGTCGGTCAGCCGCTTTGCCCGCAACACGGTCGACAGC
>JAAZDA010000374.1 GCA_012512995.1 Clostridiales bacterium
GTGTACTGGCGTGGCTCCACACTGAACAGTATGAAGATACCCTTTCCTATCAGACGATGAATTCCATTATGGCAATAGGCTCCGGGCAACTTCTCGGGAAGGGTTACAACACCAACGAAATCAGTTCTCTTTTGAACAGCGGATATATTTCAGAATCACAGACCGACTTTATTTTCACTGTTATTGGTGAAGAAACAGGTTTCCTCGGTTCTGTTGTTGTTGTTCTGCTGATAGTTCTGATTGCTGCAAGATGTATGTTCCTTGCATATCATGCGCATGATATTGCAGGAAGTGTCATTGCTGTCGGAGTTGGCGCATGGATTGGTTTCCAGGGGTGTATGAATATCGGTGTTGCAACAGGAATACTCCCTAATACCGGCATTCCTCTGCCTTTTGTGAGTTATGGGCTCACAAGTCTTCTGTGTCTGTATGTAGGCATAGGCCTTGTTTTGAACGTACATATGCAGGAAAAGAAGAGAAGATAATTATTATGCTTCATAATATTTTACGGTGAAGGCAGGACAAATAAATGAACATTGCACTTATTGCACATGATGCCAAGAAAAAACTGATGCAGAATTTCTGTATCGCTTACAGAGGAATCCTTTGTAAGAACGAGCTGTATGCAACCGGGACCACCGGCAGACTGATAGAAGAGGTCACTAACCTTAATGTTCACAAGTATCTTGCAGGTCACCTCGGAGGTGAACAACAGATAGGCGCGCAGATAGAACATAACAAGATCGATCTGCTGATATTTCTTCGTGATCCGCTGACTCCGAAATCACATGAGCCTGATGTCAATAACGTTGTAAGACTCTGCGATATACATAATATCCCCCTTGCAACTAATCTGGCCACTGCAGAACTGCTTATCAAATCTCTTGACAGAGGAGACTTTGAGTGGCGTGAAATATACAAATAAATTTATGGTCGCATCGGTGACCGTTATGTTTTCATTACTGCTGAGCGGATGTGCACAAAGGTATTCTATGGCTTACTCCGATAATGTTTCAGACAGCACTTACGGAATAGCCGCGCAGCCTATCGAAACAAATGATAAAGCAGACTCATTTGCATCAGTACTTTGTGTGACTGATTCAAGTGGTGAAACAGCCGCATCGGAAACGCCTGATCTTTATGGAGCCAGTGCGGCCGCTCTTTTTGATGTAAATAATAAAAAATGTCTGTTTTCCACAGATATTTACACAAGACATTACCCTGCCAGCATGACCAAAATAATGACTGCCATTGTAGCGCTTAAGAATGCGTCAACGGACAAAGTGCTTACAGCTTCCGACACCGTGAACACGCTTGATGCAGATGCGCAGTCATGTGGCATAGCTTCAGGTGACACAATGACACTGGATCAGGCGTTGCACCTGCTTCTGGTCAACTCGGCAAATGATGCTGCCATAATGATAGCAGAGGGCATAGGCGGCAGTATTGAAGGCTTCACTCAGATGATGAATGAAGAAGCTGATTCTCTCGGGGCTACAGCAACAAACTTTGTGAACTCTAACGGCCTTTCAGACCAGAATCACTATACTACTGCATATGATATGTATCTGATCTTTAACGATGCCATTAAATACGATAAGATCAAAGAGTGCATTAATATGTCTTCGTATCAGACCGTCTACCACGATTCTACCGGGGCTGACAAAGACGTATCAGTAAATGCGACAGATCAGTATATCAACGGTAATCACAGCACGCCTTCCGGAGTGACCGTTATTGGCGGCAAGACCGGAACCACAAATGATGCCGGCCATTGCCTGATTTTATTGTCTAATGACACATCGGGGAATCCTTATATTTCCATAGTAATGCAGGCGCAGGACACCGATTCTCTGTATGGCGCAATGGATTCGCTGCTGTCTCTGATACCTAATTAGCAGTTGTCTTTCATTGTCAGTTCAACTATAATTATTTCAAGTTCAATAACGTCTTAGAAGTTGAAGGACGTTCAAATAAAGAAACTAATATCAAGGAGGACAGTCCAATGGTTCAACTCATTGTAGGCAATAAAGGAAAGGGAAAGACCAAGTGCTTGCTGGACAAGGTAAATACAGAAGTAAAAAACATATTGGGCAATATCGTTTATCTGGACAAGAGCACCGATCATATGTATGAATTGAATAACAGGATCCGCCTCATTTCTGTACCTGATTTCGATATCAAAACAACCGAGGAATTCATCGGTTTCGTGATGGGAATCATATCTCAGGATCATGATCTTGAACAAATGTATTTTGATAGTTTTCTCGTAATTTCAGACCTTAAAGACAAAGACATCTCAGATACCGTTAAAAGAATAGAGTCTATCAGCAAGAAATTCGGAGTCGATTTCGTCCTTTCCGTATCACTTGATGAATCAGATATCCCTGATGATATTAAACCTATGATTGCAATTTCTCTGTAATTTTTGCGAAAGTACAGTAATATATGTTTCAAAATAAGCTATAATAAAGCCTCGGGAAATCCCGGGGCTTTTTACTGAACAGCGAGGACTACTTTTGACAGATAGAAAGAAACGCAGATCCTCAACTTCATATAATAACAATCGAAGAGACCGCGGTAACATCAGAATGGTATCCTCAAGAAAAGATCGGAACAGCGGGCTTACTTATATCAGTGTAGCCTTTTTTACAGTGATACTGATCTATATGATCATTCTGATAGTACAGTATGCAAATTCGGACACAATAACCGGTTATGAAGTCAAGACCGGTTCTCTTTCAAGTGACCAGATATATACAGGTATTGCTCTCCGGACAGAAGAAACAGTCGGCAGTGATTATGCCGGTTATGTGAACTACTTTAACAAAGATGGTGATCGTCTCGGTGTAGGGCAATTGGCATATACGGTGGACGAATCAGGTCAGGTAATGGATTATCTCAATTCAGAAAGTGCTGATTCAACTGTTCTTTCAAGTGACGATCTATCTGAATTGCAGAATGATATGGTTGATTTTTCATCTGAATTTGATCCAACTCGTTTTTCTTCGACCTACGACTTCAAAGACTCTGTTCTCAACTCTGTCCAGAAACTATCCGGCAGTTATATACTTAAAGACATAAACAGTCTTGCATCATCCGGGCTTTCTGATTCCATTCATCAATGTTATACGACTGGAACAGGAATAATAGTATATTATACAGACGGATATGAAGATACGACTTATGATTCGCTCACTGAAAAAGATCTTTCAACATCGACAATATCAGCATATAAGAAGACGTCTCTTGATAATAATCAGCTGGTCGCGACGGGAGACCCTATATACAAACTCTGTACTGATGAAAACTGGTCCCTTGTCATCGAAACAACAGATGATACAGCAAAGAAACTTGTAGAGGAAGGCTATATCAAAATCAGGTTTATCAAGAATCAGCAGGAAATATGGGCTTCAGTTTCGGCCTCACGTGCTTCGGGCAGTGAAGGAATGTCCTTTGTGAAACTTGATCTTTCAAATTCCATGGTTGTTTTCTGTACTGATCGTTTTCTGCGTGTCGAACTTATAACCGAGGATGAAACAGGACTGAAGGTACCCAATTCTTCAATTGTAAATGAGAAGTTCTTCCTTGTTCCAAAAGAATATGTCACAACAGGGCCTGGTGGTACTCAGGGGGTACTGCGTGAGACATATGATGAAAAGGGGACAAAATCAACTGAATTTATTGATGCAGTGCCATACAGTGAGACTGATACTGACTATTATCTTGACGAAAACACGTTAAGCGCAGGAGACGTCATAGACAAGCCTGATTCCACCGACACATTCACTCTGTCGGCGCAGGACGGCCTGACAGGGGTATATAATATCAACAAGGGCTACGCTGATTTCAGACAGATAACAATACTGTACCAGAATGAAGAATATTCAATAGTCCAATCTAATACGACTTATGGCCTTAGCGAGTATGATCACATTGTACTCGATGCATCCGCTGTAACACCGGATACATTAGTTTATGGCTAGGAGGCAGAGCAAAATGATAACTGAGAACCTGAGATCCATTGAAGAACGCATACAGCAGGCGTGTGGCAGAAGCGGCAGAAAACGCTCTGACGTAAAACTCATCTGTGTGACAAAGACAAAACCGATTCCGATGCTGCAGGAAGCTTACGACGATGGGCAACGTGATTTCGGTGAGAACAAGGTTCAGGAAATTCAAAACAAACTTCCACAGTTGCCTGATGATATTAACTGGCATATGATAGGTCATCTTCAGCGCAACAAAGTGAAATTCCTGATTGGAAATGTCAAAATGATACACAGTGTCGACAATGTCGCCCTTGCTGAAACAATAAGCCGTCTTTCATGTGAGCACGGAATCGTCACGCCTGTACTTATTGAAGTCAATGTAGCAGGAGAGGCTTCGAAATTCGGAGTGCATCCTGAAGATACTGAATCACTTATAAGAGCAATAGCTCCACTTCCCGGGATCAGGGTGAAGGGGCTTATGACAATTGCTCCATATACCGATGATCCCGAGACAAACCGCCCATATTTCAAAGCACTGCGA
>JAAZDA010000024.1 GCA_012512995.1 Clostridiales bacterium
ATCTTTCTGCCTGTGACTGCCAGCATCTCGACAAGAAGCGCCGCTGCATACACACCGTCTTTCCCGTGTATATGACCGCGGATCGAAAGACCTCCTGATGATTCTCCGCCTATAAGGGCATCCGTCTCTGTCATCTTTGATGATATCCATTTGAACCCGACCGGTACTTCGTAGCATTTCTCGATAAAACTTTCAGCAAGTCTGTCCAGGACATGTGTCGTGCAGAGGTTTCTTACGACCGCTCCCTTCTTTCCCTTGTACTTTTCAAGATAATAGTAGAGCAATACCAATATGTCATTCGGTGTGAGGTATCTGCCCTTGTCGTCAACAACTCCGATCCTGTCCGCGTCGCCGTCCGTCGCTATTCCTATATCACAGTGCTTATCGAGAACGTATTCTTTGAGAGCGTCCATTGCCGGCTCATTCGGCGCGGGGAGATGACCGCCGAACAGTGTATCATGAGCACCATGAATTGTTTCCACTTCACATCTTGCTGTGATGAGGATTGTTTTGATCGATGTCTCTGATACTCCGAACATGGGGTCAAGCGCCACATTCAGACCTGCTGCCTTTATCGCATCCATATTTATCTCAGAGATTATGCTGTCGAGATATTCGTTTATCGGGAATATTTCCTCGATGAGACCTTTCTTTATACCTTCGTCATAATCCATGGCATCGACTTTCGGGGTATCAAACTCATCCTTCCTCAGAAGTATCAGTTTGCTCTCCACAGCCGCTATGTATTTCTCTATGTCAGCTGTGGCAGTCTCGTCGGCATCGCGTCCGCCGTATGTAAAGACCTTTACCCCATTGTATGTCGCCGGGTTATGTGATGCTGTCACCATCATTCCGTAATGCAAACCATGTTTCATGACATAGAACATCGTGAGCGGTGTGGGTGCTGATTTGTTGATAAGGCTTGCCTTTATTCCGCATGCTGCAAAAACTTCTCCCATCCATCTCATTGCTTCCTTGGAAAGGAATCTGCGGTCATAGCCGATAACAATGCCGTCACCCGCAACTCCTTCAGCCTTCATTTTGTCAGCCATTGCCATCGAAAGGATCTGAATATTCTCCTTTGTGAAACCATCCCCAATGACGGCTCTCCAGCCGCCTGTTCCGAATTTTATCATCCTTAAGTACCCTCCGTTTTTGAGCTGAAACTTAGATTTCAACGCTTACTTCAAATTTGTCTCCGGCATTGCCAAGCGGTATCTTTGCCATTTCAACGCCGTTCACCATGATCTTCTTTACACCGCTCCCATCACCGCTCCTGTTGTCCACTGTTATCCCGTAAACAGCACCGCGGAATGTGCGCTGAACATGGTATTTCTTCCATTTCTTCGTCACACAGGGATCTACGATCAGTTCATCTTAACCAGGCCTTATCCCCAGTATGTAGTGCGTCACTGCATAATAACTCCAGCCGCCGCTTCCGGTCATGAACGGATGATGTGCTCTTCCGTATGTAGTGTGATCCTTCCCTGAAATAAACTGGCAGTATGAATACGGCTCCGCATATCTTGTCTCTATCATATCATTCTGATAATAAGGGCAGAGCGAATGATAATATTCCATTGCCCTGTCGCCATTGCCAAGCGTACACTCTGCAGCCCATACCCATGGATTCGGATGGGAGAAAACAGACCCGTTCTCCTTGAGCCCCGGATATACCCTTGTAACAAAACCTATGTCGTCATCGGGCTTTGTATAAGCTGGTGCGTTGAGCATTATGCCATAAGGCGTAGCGAGATTCTCATACACTGATTCAAGAGCTCTCTCGCTCTTTTCTTTCGTGGCAGCTCCCGAGAGCACAGCCCACGCATTAGATTCAAGATGAATGCGGCCTTCCTTGTTTTGCCTGGTTCCGATCGGTCTGCCCGTCTTTGTTATACCTCTTATGAACCAGTCGCCATCCCACAGTTTACTGTCGGTGAGTTCACGGATCTGTGCGGCATACTCATTATAATCCACTGCCTTTTTGATTATGAGTTCATGCTCAGATCCTGCCGGCGGGTTCTCTTCTGCTCCGAAGCAGTTTGCTGCCAGTTCCTCAAAACTCATGATCGCAGCATAGAGCAGGAATGTTACAAGTGTGCTCTCGCCGCCACCGAGGTTCAGGCAGTCATTCCAGTCAGCCCGAAGGCCCAGGCATACACCGTGATCTCCGACATCCTTTATCGAGAAATCGATGATCTTCATTATGTGTCCGATCACTGTGCCGCTGCCGCCGTCCGCATAGCCGAATTCCTCATTAAGAAAAGCGTAGTCCCCGGTCTCTTTTACATATTCCGCGATTGAAGGCACGAGCCACAGTGCGTCATCGGCGCAGGCGTCTTTTATCCCATGCACCTTTGTTGCATCATCTGGTTCTGGTATTACAGTCGGTGATTTGAACGGTTTCTTCTTCGGCGTTCCGGGGTCTTCCGGCGCGAACCACTTTGGCTAAAACAGATGGATACCATAGCCCTGCGTTGTCAGTGCCTGCAGCAGTTCTACTATTCTTCTTCTGCATGTCACAGGGTCTGTATCTATGACAGTCATTGCATCCTGAGCTGTGTCACGGTAGCCGAGTCCTGTTCTTCCGCCGACCTCAATAAATGAGGCAAAACGTGAGAACATTACGTTTATCTCAGCCTGGTACAGTGTCCATGTGTTGATCATGGTATCCCCGCCCGGGTCCTGCGATTTCCCAATGAAGTTATCTTGTTTTGCCTTCCAGTACGCGCGCAGTTCTTCATATGCCGCATCGAGTTTTGCCGGATCTTTATATTTGTTCCTGATGGCATCAGCTTCCGCGAGCTTTCCTTCTCCGAGGAAATATATAAGACGAACGCTCTCGCCCGGCTCCAGCGTGATCTCTTTCATAAGAGAAGCGCAATGATTCCCGCCAAGTTCCGTGCTGCCGCTGCACTTTCCGTTTATCACCGCTTCAGGATCGCTCTCTGTATGATATGTCCCGATGAATTTGTCGCGGACACAGTCGTGCCCGTCCGGCTCAAAGTCAGATGTGAAGTATTGGAACCCTTCCTCCTCGTAGAAAAGATCGTAGAGGATAGCTCCGTCTTTATAATCAGAGCCCGCACAGTAAAGGCTCATCTGAAAGTTCTGATTGTCTATCGGCACGAGGTGGAACGAGAATTCCGCATAGCTGAAGACCGAAAGTTTTCTGGTTGCGGAATCATTGTTTGTTATGTTCACATCCCAGATGAGCGCATCGTCCCCGATCGGCACGCAGAGCTTTTCACTCGCATGAATATTGCTGTAATCACACTCATAGACTGAATATGAAAGACCGTGGCGCGCAGAATATTGTGCCTTGTCTAACGGCTTCCCTACAGGCTGCCATGAGATGCTCCAGAAATCGCCTGACTCATCATCGCGGATATAAACATAGTCGCCCGGGCGATCCATCGGAACACCGTTGGGGCGGAATCTTGTTATGCGATGATACTCAGGCGACTTGTAAAACAAATAACCTCCGGCTGTGTGGTTTACGACTGCGCACATGTTTTCCACGCCGAGGTAGTTTGTCCATGAGGTCGGAAGATCTACTCTGTCAATAACATATTCATCATGTTCAGTATCAAAATGTCCGTATTTCATTTCACGGCAGCCTCCGCACTGCATACATCTATAATAAAAAACCGGGCGACAAAATGACATCACCCGGTTTGGCAATTTTTGCTTTATTTTGGCTGTTTGTCTTTTACCTCAGGACCTCTGACATACGGCTCAGCAAGTCCTCAGTTGTGTCCAGCAGGATTTGTTCATCATTATCTATCAGTCCTGACGGATGGTAGCTGTACTCAAACTGCAGGTTCGTGGCAATGAATCTGAGGTCAGGCCTGAAACTGTTCAGGAATACCGGGATGTTCTGTGGCTTTATATGCGCGTTCGGAAGCATCGTAAGCTTTATCATACCGGCAAAGCCATTTATGACAGTGATCTCCATCTTCTTCGCCGTCGAACGGATCATTGCTATCTTTATGAGGTTTTCCGCCGGGGCCGGGATCTTTCCAAAGCGGTCCTTCAGTTCATCTCTCATATCATTGCAGTCTTCAACTGAATCTATTGCCGCTATCTTGCGGTAAATGTCGATCTTCTGCTCCTCGTTCACGATATATTCAGGTGGCAGGAAAGCGTCAACAGCCAGCTTCACCTCTGTCTGGATCTCTTCTGCATCGTCATCATCAGGACCATTATATGTATTGTATGCCGCCTCTGTAGCATCCGCTGCAGGTGTTGTCGCGGCGGCAATTCCCCGGTCGGCCTTGCGTTTTGCCTTGCGGACCGCATCATTGAGCATCCTGCAATAAAGATTGTAACCTACAGCCGCCATGTGCCCATGCTGCACGCGTCCCAGTACTGATCCGGCGCCCCTTATCTCAAGGTCTCGCATTGCTATCCTGTAGCCACTCCCGAGTTCAGTAAACTCGCGGATCGCAGCGAGGCGCTTCTCCGCCTCCTCAGGGAGCATTTTATCCTTGCGGTACATCAGAAATGCATATGCTGTCCGGCTGGAGCGTCCTACTCTCCCGCGCAGCTGATAGAGCTGTGCAAGTCCCATCCTCTCAGCGTCATGTATTATGATCGTGTTCACATTCGTGATGTCAAGGCCTGTCTCTATTATCGTCGTCGAGACAAGAACATCTATCTTCTTGCTGATGAAATCATACATGATGCCCTCGAGCTCATGTTCCTGCATCTGCCCGTGTGCATATGATATACGTGCCTCCGGCACAAGAGCGCGCAGCCTGTCAGTCACCATGTCTATATCATTCACGCGATTGTAGACATAATAGACCTGTCCGCCCCTTGAAAGCTCACGGACAATGGCCTCTCTCACCATTTCATCATTGTATTCCATGACGTATGTCTGTATAGGATGTCTGTCTCCCGGTGCCTCCTCCAGGATACTCATGTCCCTTATCCCTACGAGGCTCATATGGAGCGTTCTCGGTATGGGCGTCGCCGTCAGCGTCAGGACGTCAACATTTTCTCTTGCCTTCTTGATCTTCTCCTTTGCCGCCACTCCGAAACGCTGTTCCTCATCTATGACGAGCAGCCCAAGATCCTTGAATTTCACATCTTTGCTGAGAAGTCTGTGTGTCCCGATGACAATGTCAGTCATACCGCTCGTAATATTCTTGAGTGTCTTATTCTGCTCCGCTGTTGTCCTGAACCTCGACAGCACTTCTATCTTGACCGGGAAGCTGTGCATGCGCTCCGTAAACGTATTGAAATGCTGTTGGGCAAGAATGGTCGTAGGCACGAGCACAGCGACCTGGAAGCCGTCCTGTACCGCCTTGAAAGCAGCCCTGATGGCGACTTCAGTTTTGCCGTACCCGACATCGCCGCAGATCAGGCGATCCATGATCTTCGTCGACTCCATGTCCTTCTTGGTGTCCTCGATCGCGGTCAGCTGGTCGTCCGTCTCCTCATACGGGAACATTTCCTCAAATTCCTTCTGCCACTCAGTATCGGCAGAAAACTCGTGTCCACTGTTCTGCCTTCTCTTCGCATATAGTTCAACAAGGTCATCCGCCACAAGTGTTATAGCCTTCTCGACCTTTTTTCTTGTGTTTGACCACTCAGGCGACCCGAGACGGTTAAGTTTAGGCCTGGCATCAGAATTTCCGCCGGCATATTTCTGGAGCACATCAAGGTCATTGGGCAAAACATATAAAATATCCCCGCCGCCGTATTCTATCTTGATATAGTCCTTCGTGATGTGATCGACATCGATCTTCTCAATGCCTTTGTAGACACCGATACCGTGATCTATATGCACAACGAAATCACCGGGCTTAAGATCAGTGTAATCCGTGATCCTGCCGGCGCCTTTATATCGATGAGTTTTCTTTTTGCGCTGTTTCTCCTCACCGAATATATCTGTTTCAGCAATGACTGCGAACTTCAGATCACTGTATTCAAAGCCGTGTGTCACATGACCATAGCCTGTTTCGATCTCGCGTGGCCTGAGTTCCCTGCCGGGATTCTCACTGTAAAATGCCGCGACCTCATTGTCTGTCAGATCCTGAGCCAGACGTTTTGCCCTCGTGCGCGATCCGGTGAGAATAACAACTCTCCAGTCCTCTTTCCTGCGTTTTTCAAGGTCATTTCTCAGCGCGTCAAAACTTCCGTTGTAGCTCTGGGTGTTCCTTGATCTAAGATGTATGGAACCCTTCCCGCTCCTGTCCGGGAAGAACACACTGTCCGTTGAGAGCGCGCAAAGACCCGCTCTTCTGTAGTCGAGCATATCAGCTGCAACTCTGTCAAAAGATGTAAGAAGATTCATCTGTCCGGGCAGGATATAGCCTTTTTCAACACGCTGGCTCATGTTTTCACGGAATTCCATCTCAACCGCTTCACCATGCTGACGTACATGCTCAGGCTCGTCGATGAATACCAGTGTGTGTTCACGATCGAAAAGATCAAGAAAGTTCACTGTGTTCGGATAAAAAAAGTTAATAAAGCCCTCAAGGGAGCTGTAATCTTTCCACTGTTCAGCCTTCTCGATTGTTTCGTCAACAGACTTCTTAAGTCTTGCGCCTTCCTCAGTCTTCATGTCTGCGCGGAAAACGGCTACCTGTTTATCTTCTTCCTCTCTCATCCGGCGGAGCCCGTCATCCGCTCTCGATTCAGAAAGTATGATTTCCGTCGCCGGGTAGATCCTGACAAGCTCGAGCTGCTCCAGTGAGCGCTGGCTGAGCACGTCAAAGCTCCTTATCGACTCAATGTCATCTCCCCACAGTTCAACACGGATAGGGTTTTCTTCCGTCAGATCAAAAATATCAATGATGTCCCCACGGACCGCAAACTGCCCGGGGCTATCTATCTGTGCATTTCGTTCGTACCCCATCGCCACAAGTTTCTTCGTGATGGTATCAACATGTATTGACTCGTTCTTTGATAATGAGAGTACATTCTCCCTGAGCACCGCCAGTGGGACCTGCGGTGTCATGAGTGCTGAAAACGTGGTTACCACAGTGACTCCGCGGCCTTCTATCATCCTGCGCAGGCACTTTATTCTCTGTATCTCTATTTCGCGGCTTCTAAGGTCTGCCTGATAGAAGATAAGGTCCTTTGCCGGGAACAGAACTGAATTGCGATCGTAATAACAACAATCGCTGAAAATTTCGCGTGCCCTGAGCTCGCTGTGCGTCACAAAAAGCCTGGCACTATTATGTCCTCTGAGCTCATCATTTTCTGACAGCGCAAAAGCAAAATGCGTCTTCTGAGAATCCACACATCCATCCGCCAGAACAGCTCCCTTTTCCTCCGCAAGCAGCCGCGCTGCTTTTCTATATTCCTCTGACTCCGCAAGCGGAGCAAATATTGTGTTCATAAATACCTCATATCACTTCTGATCATTGCATTGAATCAGTCGTTCTGCGTCTTCTTTGTGTTAAATTTGTTCATCGCAGCGTCAGCGCCTTCATTCATGATCGTTACCACTGCAGCCGCCGCATTTTCCTCGGCTTCATCCATTATCTTCCTGTCTTCCCCCTTTGGATGTCCAAGGACATAATCAGCGAGATCATAATCAGGGTCAGGTTTGGCGCCTACGCCAACACGCACACGCTTGAATTCATCTGTACCTAGATTAAGGACAATATTCTTCAGACCGTTGTGTCCGCCACCGCTCCCCTTCTTCCTTATGCGGAGACTTCCCTCGGGGAGATCAATATCATCACTTATTACAATGAGATTCTCAGTAGGATCCTCTTTATAGTAATCTACGACCTCGCGCACGGCCACTCCGCTCAGGTTCATATATGTGAG
>JAAZDA010000375.1 GCA_012512995.1 Clostridiales bacterium
TAAATTATCAGGATAATTTTAAAATTACATATGATATTCCCAATGAGCTAACTAAAACAAGGGTTGTTAAGTTTATGCTTCAACCAATAGTCGAAAATGCAATTTATCATGGGGTAAAACATAGAAAAGGCGGTTTAATTCGAATTTGGGCATATGATAAAGATGAGTGCCTGTATGTCTGCGTTTCAGATAATGGAATCAATACTGATAAAGAAACGGTAGATTCCCTTAATTCTACACTTAACTTGTCAAGTGAAGACCTGTTCAAAGTGTCTAAGAATTCTCAACATATAGGACTCATAAATGTTGATTTGAGGATTAAACTACAATATGGTGATACGTATGGTGTATTAGTTGAAATGAATAATGATGTTGGTATGATTGTAATAGAAAAACTCCCAATAATGCAATAAAACTGTTACATAGCAGAATATCATCCTATTTGGAGGGCATGAGTTGCTTAATATATTGATTGTAGATGATAACCCGCTTATCAGAATGGGAATCAAAAATATGATTCCATGGGACAAATATCATGCACATCTTGTTGGGTCTGCAGAAGATGGAGAAGAAGCTGTAAACATAATTAAATCAGACAAACCTGATCTAGTGATTACAGATATTAAAATGCCAGGTGAGGACGGAGTGTACCTGCTAGGCCAAATAAGGCAGAAATGGCCTGATATTTCAACGATAGTTGTGAGTGCATATGATGAATTTGATTATGTTAAGGAAGCGTTAAAAACCGGAAGCATAGATTACATACTTAAACCGATTGATCCAATCGACTTAAGAAATGCAATTGAAAAGGTAATTAACGAAAAATCACCTCGAGAGCTAGGAGGAGAAGATGGCCATTGTGGCCTGCCTAAAACTGTCGCGGCTGTAAAACTGGCCAGGCCTATGTCCTTGTGTGAGTTTTGTGCAATTTTCAGTGATGTTCAGAATGCTGAATTCTATAAAGTAAATGATACTGTGTATCGCATTGAAATGTTTTCAACAACTTCGCCAGATTATTTAAACAGTATTATTGGGGAAAAAATGAATAAAGAAACGTATGCATTAGGTGTTTCGAATATTGAAAATGAAAAAGAGAACCTGCGTTTCGCTTGGGAAAGAGCTTGTGGAAATATAATGGACAATCTGCCATATAAAACAGGCTTGGTAATTGAGAACAATACAACAAATGACATGCGGATTGACAGCATAAAGCTGTTGTGCTCCGCTGGAGACAAAGAAAAAATAAAGGTAATATGCAATAAAGCATTATATGCTAATAGGAATAATGAAGGATTTACATACAGATCTCTTTGCGGTGCAATTAATAATTGCTTGTTTCAAATGACACCAATCGACCAAGATGACATTAATACGGTTCGTGAATTTGAGGACCGGATCGATAATGCAAAACTTACATTAATATACATGTCACTTGAAAGCATAATATGCGATTTGGATGAGGTTATCGACAGTATATGTGATAAGTACTGCCGGATAAATGGTAATAAGATTAATTTGATTCAGAGAGTAAAATCACTTATAGATAAACATTATATGATGGATCTCTCATTAAGCTCCATATCTTCTTTGTTTTATGTATCGCCGGCGTATCTTAGTCGTATTTTTCGCCAAAAGACAGGCGTGACGCTGACTTCTTACCTTACGGATGTCAGATTGGGAAAAGCATCTTTTTTACTTGGAAGTACAAGCAGAAGCATAACTGAAATTGCAAATGACGTAGGGTTTGATGATCCGAATTATTTTACGCGTGTATACAAAAAGAAGTATTTAGTGTCGCCAATGGATAGAAGAAAACAATCAAATATTTGATGAACATAAATTGTGTTGTGTTGAAGAACACTTTTCTGATTATTATCTGAAAAGTGTT
Organism: Clostridiales bacterium; assembly: GCA_012512995.1. Classification (GTDB taxonomy): domain Bacteria; phylum Bacillota; class Clostridia; order Lachnospirales; family Lachnospiraceae; genus CAG-791. The sequence continues at coordinate 1,889 of JAAZDA010000375.1, forward strand.
CTTTTTATGGTAAAAAAAATGCTAGAAAATGGGCAAAGAATTCAATGTTGAAAAAAAAGAAATTCGTATAATTTGTGTCAGTGGTAGTCAGATTATAGCCATACTGTTATTGCTAACCTAAAATGACGTTTTCTTGACTCTCTTGCCTGTCACTGATTAGACCTATATACTGTCAATGACTAATAAAAGAAAGAGGTCCCAGCGACACCCTCTCTACAAAGAATTGTATCGCTGAGACCATTGGAATAAAACTTTGGTTATTGTAACAGATTATCAGGTCACCTACAACAGAGAAAAACATATTTTTAGTTGAGAGCAGCGAGAAATCCATCTGTCCGATATGTGGACACCCTTTGAAGGCACGCGATCACGTAAAACGTATCATGAAAGGAAAAGATGGTGAGATCAGGTGGCTCATGATCCGAAGACTGATCTGTACCAGTGAATCATGTCATTCCCTGCATCGTGAGCTTCCAGATATGCTGGCCCCGTATAAGCATTTCGAATCAGACATCATAGCAGGTGTCCTGGATGGGCTGATCACTCCGGATACTAAAGGCTTTGAGGATCATCCCACAGAAACGACCATGCACCAATGGCATAGCTGGTTCAGGCTCAATCGGTATACAGTGGAAGGAACATTGAGATCAAAAGGGTATCAGCTCCTGGGGTTCACGGAGGAACTTCTTACAACAAGTGTCTCGCTGCTCGAAAAGCTCCGTAAGGATAACTGCGACTGGCTCCGCATCATTCTTCGATATATCTACAATTCAGGTGTGTTCTTACGCTCCACCTGGAGCCAGTAGTCATGCACCGACTTTAAATATCCTGTCAATCTGTTTTCCTGTACGATTACCGCATAGGAGGTAATTCGCACATGATAACAGATGAACTTAAAAAAGAAGAACAAGTCACAAAAGAATGGCAGGATGACCAGGCACTGGAGCGTTTTCAGATGATCTCACCGCTTCTTGATGAATCACTTGACGATGCAAAGCGCACTGAACTCAGAGCGCGTATTTCGGAACAGCATCAGATCTCTGCCAGGAGCCTTTACCGCTATGAAAGCTACTATCGTAATAAGGGATTCTCAGGTCTGAGACCAATGGATCGCGGATCCCGCAGGACAAAGACGCTCCCGGAGAACTTTAATGAGCTCGTAAATGAAGCTATCCAGTTGAAAAGGGACGTGCCTTCCAGATCAGTCGCCCAGATAATAATGATCCTTGAAATGGAAGGGCTTGCGCCTCCAGGCATCCTGAAGCGCTCTACTATGCAGCGTTACATTTACAAAGGCGGGTTCGGGCGGAAACAAATGAAGAAATACATGGATGCCAGGAAAAGCTCATCCAGGCGATTCTGCAAGCCACATCGTATGATGCTGGTCGAATCCGATATAAAGTATGGATTAAAGCTTCCGATCGGGCCAAAGGGCGCTATGGTCCAGACATATCTCGTGGTCATCATTGATGATCATTCCCGCTATGTCCTGGAATCAAAATGGTATGATCATCAGCGTGAAAGCATTGTTGAAGACTGCTATCACAGAGCCATCCTTAAGCACGGGAAAATCATATCCTGTTATCACGATAATGGTAAGCAATTCGTATCAGGACAGCTGATACGGTCGCTCTCAATGCTTGGCAGCCGTGTCCTTAAGGCAAAGCCATACTCGCCTCAGTCAAAGGGCGGAGTAGAGGTGTTCAACCGCTTTGTAAATGCGTTCCTTGCAGAGACTGCCGTACAGAAAATACGAACGCTTGATGAACTGAACAAGTTCTGGGACATCTGGCTCGAGGAGTATTACCATAATAAACCTCATGAAGGGATCGAGGAGTACTATAAAAGCCTTAATTCCCCGATCCCTGCCGGAGGGATAAGCCCTCTGCAGGAGTGGAACCGTGATTCTCATCCATTGGTATTTCATGATGCAAGTATCGTCGGAAGCGCATTCCTGCATCATGAATACCGCGAAGTGGATAAAGGGGGCTGTATCAGTGTGGCTGGCCGGATGTATGAGACCAGCACAGCACTTATCGGCGCAAAAGTAGAGATCGCATATGACCCCATGAGGCCAGAGATCATAACCATTTCATACAAAGGAATAGTACCATTTACAGCAAAGCCGCTCAGAATAGGTGAATACTGTGATCCAAAGCCGGCGATACCGGTGAGCATGCTTCCCGCAGAACCAGAATCTTCAAGATTTCTTGAAGGGCTCAAACGGCAAAGAGAACAGTCCCTGACAATGCAGGCAAATGCTCTTTCTTTCAGCAGTTATGGGAAGGAGGATGCAGATCATGTATGAGAGCTTTTTTGAAATGGAACATACTCCTTTTACCAGAGACATCCCGTCCGGTCTGCTGTATGGATCACCATACATAGATGACGCCATCGGACGTTTGACTTACGCAGCTGACCGCCAGCTCTTTGCAGTAGTAACAGCGGATGCAGGTTGTGGAAAATCGACACTCATCCGAAGATTTGTCGATATGCTGCCCAAAGACAGATATATTGTCCTGTACCTGTCGGATTCAAAGCTGACTCCGAGGTGGTTCTACAAAGGCCTGCTGGACCAGCTCGGGATGGAATCGAAGTTCTACCGCGGAGATGCCAAACGCCAGCTTCAGAACCAGATCGAGATCATACGCGGAGTCCAGAACAAAAAGGTCATCTGTATTTTGGACGAAGCCCATCTGCTTGAGAAAGAGACCATAGAAGAATTCAGGTTCCTTCTGAATTACAGGTTTGACTCAATGAGCCCAATGGCGCTTGTCCTTGTTGGGCAGACAGAGCTCTGGGACAAACTGAAACTGCAGCGATATGCCGCAGTACGTCAGCGCATTGACATTAACTGTATCCTTCCGCATCTGGACCGCTCAGAGACGGAGAAGTATATACAGGCACATCTGAAGTATGCAGGCGGCCGCCAGGATCTCTTTACAGAAAAGGCACTTGACGATATATATCGTGAATCCGCCGGAATACAAAGGAGCATTAACCGGATAGCTGAGAAATGCCTGATGTATGCATTCCAACAGAATAAGCGTCTCATCGATGAACACATGGTGCGTTATGTGGTAGACCATGAAATGTTGAAAGGCGGTGCAGAAACATGAGCATAGCTTTTCAGGCAAAGATGTCAGGAATGCCCGGACGTGTATGGCAGGGTGAGATCCTCCCCATACAGCTCAAACAGGATCCTTACGAAATAGAAGTCACTGCAAGAGGGAGCAGTTTTCATTTGATTGTAGGGCATCATGCATATGGGAACTATATATGTATTCCGAACTGGGATATTGGAACAGAACTGTCATCACTTTCAGATCATTTCTGGAACCTGCAGCAACTATGTAATGCAAAGCTCAATGAGGTTGATGCCTGCAGTGTGGCATATGCACTATTCGAATTGTCGAAATACGTGGATATATGAAAGCCGATTCGGGCGGGGAACCGCCCGAATGTTATCAATTAGTAATGACAACAAACTTAGCAATTCCGCGACAGCAAAACAGATCAGGCTGGTGACAGCTCAAGAAATCAGTAACAGCCA
>JAAZDA010000376.1 GCA_012512995.1 Clostridiales bacterium
GCATGTCGATGGTCAAGAGCGGATTTGCGTCATACGGGCCACAATTATTTATGAACCACTGGAAGCCCTTAATATCATCGCCACGGTCGTTCTTAATGAAATCGAACATGCTCCTCTGGTTCGAATCAAAGGCTGAGGAAATATGCTTCAGCAGCAGAGCGGCGTATGGGTGAATCGGTAAAATCTTTTTCAGCTCATTATCCGTAATGTTTGCCTTCTGCTTGACCAGCTGTCTGGAATCGTGCGTCCGGTCATACAGCTCATCACGTGTTTCCTGCCAGTCCTCCTGAACCACGGGATCACTGTTTTTTTCCATAGCATTACCCATAAGACGAAAAGCCATATTCTCTGGAAGCTCAATATTGCAAATAGGCTGAACAAAACGCCCCATCGTTCTCTTCCAGTCCTTATCTGATTCCGGGAAAATATGAGTAACATTGTGGGTAACGATGATGAGATAAAACGGCTTGTCTCCGCTGAAGTCTGCAATCTCCTGAAAGCCGGTCATTGCCCGCATGTTGTTGCGAAAGTAATCTGTGAACTCGTCCCAGATGAAAACAATAGCCTTCAGGCTGTTCTTCTCAATGACGGACTTGATCCAGTTCAACAATGACGTAGTGCTCATCGTCAGGGCAGAAAAATGCTGCTCTCCGGCAACTTTCATGATCTTACTCATAAGCACCTGAATGGCTTCACCCTTGGAAGGATGCTCCATTGCTTCAGCAGCATATGTATTGAGTTTTTCAATGATCGAATCAACATCATCGCCAGCAAACAGATCCGTATACTTTTCCCGAATCAGAGCATTAAAATAGTCTTTATTAATTGGATCAGAGAGCCAGCTGACTGTAGAATCTTTCAGAGCACCTTCGCCTTGATCTTCAATCCCTGCGGAACGCAGCGCGGCGACAATGCTCTGCTGGATAGCAAAGACAAGGCCGTCATCGCCATGAATATTTGACGAGCCGTAGCGATGAACAGTAAGAATTTTTTGGTCGCCGCTCTTTATCTGCTGAAATTTATTATATAAATCTGTATTCAGCTGATCCTTGTACTTATCGAAGTATGCTTTCGTATCCTCATCGGAGGCATCAAGCAGCTTCTTCAGGGTAAGCACAGCATGAGATTTACCCGTACCATAAGCGCCCTCCACCCAGATGGAGAGTTTCTGTTTTCGGGAGATAACACTAATTGTATCCTTCACGAGCTTCACAAAGGTTTCGTGCGGATAGAAGGCTTTCCAGAGGTCAGGATGGCTTTCAATTTCCGCTTCATTGATCTGCGCCAGATACTCAGGGTCAATGTCAAAGTAATCGCGATATTTGTCTAACATTGCTTTCATGAAACGGCCTCCTTAAAACAGTGTTAATACGTCCTGCGAGGTTTTCTCGCTGCGGAGCGTGATATTATCAAGATCAAGCGTAAACGACGCATTGATAAATTCCGGGTAATTGACAGAAAGGCCGGTCAACAGCTTCTCCATCTGGTCACGGTCTATGCCAAAGATCTCCGTCGGACTCACACCGTCACTATCAATATCGTGGTTCAGAAGCCTGCTGAGCGTGAATTGATAATACCCACCACAGCCC
>JAAZDA010000377.1 GCA_012512995.1 Clostridiales bacterium
TCATTGCTCTCCCAGCTCTCTGCAAGACAGGGCTGGATATTACCATACTGGTCATACTCCACAAGACCATCGACAACATTTGCTGCTACCTCGGTGTCTACCGCATTGTCCGAAACAAGATAATTAAGCGTGTTGCATTCCGATGAATACAATGTGCGGTAAGTTGTGCTCGCACCGCCTGTTGAACTGCTGCCGCACGCTGCCAGTGACATTGCCATTGCTGCCACCAAAGTACAGGCTACTACCTTCTTCCTCATAATCTTCTCCTCCCGGGTCTTATCCCGCCGTTGATGCACATAACACTGCGTTGCTATTGTTATATCTGTTATGACAAAACCTTTACGGTGAATTATAAAGTCAGAAAATCCCCATGTCAATGTCTACGTGTATTTATGTATACAATTTGATATGGTGGTAACTGTTCACTAATATACATTAGCCATGTGTGAGAGCTGAGTATTGTTCAAATCTTCATCCATCCTGGCTTGTCTGGCAAGGTTCGGCAGGGTTCGGCGAGGTTCGGATGAAGCCGAAAGCCTGTGGCAACAAGTTATTCATCCCTTCGGCCAGAAAATACAGGTTTCGGATGAAGCCACAGACTGCTGCTCAAGAAATCTTCATCCATCCTGGCTTGAAAGCAGATTATGAATACTTCTGATATCTACAGCATATCTCCGAAGTACCTGAAGATCTTTGATCCGTCAGCAATGTCGGAAGCAGTGACAATACCGCCGTTTTCCGGCCTGCCTGCTGTCGCGAGGAATTTCTTAGCTTCGTCAGTGCCGCTCTCAGTGATGAGTTTGATCATGTCTGTTCTGTCTTCATTAGTCAGGATCTTCTCCGGGTGCCACTGAAGACCCATAATATTCCCGGCTACATGAACATCACCTTCATCTACACAGTCATCCGAAAGAAGTATGCTCACAAGCCCGTTGCCAAGGCGTCCGTTAGCCTGGTGATGATAACTGTTGGTTATAAATACATGGCCAAAGAGCATCTCGAGATAACTCCCAGCCGCCGCGGTATTCGTGTGGATTTGCGGCACTCCATGCGTCGACTGGTGATGCGTATTAGTCGGCAGATCCTGTATGACCGCTCCGCCAAAATAAACGTTCATTACCTGTGTGCCCTTGCATATAGCCAGTATAGGCTTTCCAGCCTTTACAAATGCATCCGTCATGGAAAGCTGCGCAACATCAAGATCACGGTCAATATCGCGGCTTCCGTTCAGCTCTTCTCCGAAGAACGACGGATCAATGTCATCGCCACCCGGCAGCAGCAGCCCCTCATAATCATCGACCCCTTTGCCGCCTTCCGGAAACTTCAATATAACTTCTGAGTCTACCCCGACATATTTCAGAGCTCTCACATAATTCTTTGTATCTTCCGGCACGCCGGCAATCAGGACTTTATTCATTAGGTTCTTCTCCTCGTAAACTATGATTTCAGGTTGCGCCTCTGGCGCAATCCTCGTATGCGACGGCTTTCCACGCCGCTTAATGAACTGCGCTATTCCTCTGTCCCGAGGTTGCGCCCCTGGCGCAATCCTCGTATGCGACGATAGATACCTGATCGTCGCATTACCCTTCGACTATAAGGTATCTGCCGTCGCCGACATCGAACACCTCGGCTTCATCGAGGATGGTCTTCTCGTTGAGGCCCTGTATGTCAGCACCGACCTCATCAAAGTACTCAATGACTTTTTTCGGGCTGTTCACAACAACTGCCATGCAGTCTTCAAGAAAAGCTTCTGCCTCTTCAGGCGTATCTGCTACGCTCTCAGGGAAAAGCTGAAGCTGACCTTTGAGGAAGCAGTCAATTACTTTGTCGTCATATAAATTATTCATACAAATCTCCCAGTCCGGTTTATTCCGTATCGCGTATGCGATTGTTTTCTCATCGCATTGCTTATGCAGCCGATGGCGATTGCCTGCGATACAAGAGACGTCAGTTTATTTCTCATCGCATTGCTTACGCCTCCGGCGGTTTCTCAGGTGTAAAGACTCTCGTGTTTGTTTTGGCTTCGCGTGCCGCTTCGGCGGTCTTTGCTGCTTCCCTGCCAAACTGAAGCTGCGAATTCACAACGTCCTTGCCTCTTCTGTCAACGCGCTCGTAGATGCCGTCCTTATTCATTACCTGCGCCTGCTCTGTATCCTCAAGCTCAGTTGTAAGAATGTGCATCGCCTTCTGTCTTATGTCCTCATCTTCAAGCGGGAACATGATTTCTATACGTCTGTCGAGGTTCCTCGGCATCCAGTCGGCACTCGATGCATAAAGTTCTGAGCGCCCGCCGTTCTCGAAATAGAAAATTCTCGAATGTTCAAGGAAATATCCAACTATCGACCTTACAGTTATATTCTCCGATACACCAGGGATTCCGACCCGCAGTGAACATATGCCTCTTACTATCAGCTCGATCTTGACACCGGCAGCGCTTGCCGCATAAAGAGCCTCTATGACATCAGGGTCACAGACAGAATTCATCTTTGCGATAATGTGCGCTGTCTCGCCTGCTTTCGCATGCTCAGCTTCGCGCCCTATGAGATACAACAATCTGTCCTTGAGCCAGAGTGGTGCCAATGTAAGCCTGTTCCATGTCTTCGGCTCGGCATAACCTGACAGCATATTGAAAACAGCCGTCGCATCTTCGCCATAAGCTTCCCTGCATGTGAACATACCGACATCAGTATAGAGTTTTGCCGTGGAATCATTGTAGTTGCCTGTGGCGAGGTGGACATAACGTCTTATTCCATCGTCCTCGCGGCGCACGACGAGCGTGATCTTCGAATGTGTTTTGAGGCCGACAAGACCGTAGATGACATGACAGCCGGCTTTCTCAAGCATCTTCGCCCAGCCAATGTTGTGTTCCTCATCAAAACGCGCCTTGAGCTCGACCAGTACCATTACCTGCTTGCCGTTCTCTGCTGCTTTCGCAAGTGCCATGATGATCGGCGAATTTCCGGACACACGGTACAATGTCTGTTTTATTGCCAGAACATTTGGATCTACGGCTGCCTGCGAGACAAAATTTACGACAGGCTGGAAACTCTCATACGGGTGATGCATGAAGATATCGCCCTTTCTTATCGCATCAAAAACACTTGCCCCTGCCGGAATCTCAGGCACATCCTGAGGCGGTGCGTAGCGGTGCTCCTTGAAATCGTCAAAACCTTCGAGCCCGTACATTTTCATAAGAAACGTCAGATCGAGCGGTCCGTCAATATTGAATATCTCATTGTCCTGAACGGACATCTCCTTCACAAGTACAGCGACAAGCCGCTCATCCGCTCCGGACTCCACCTCAAGTCTTATTGCCTGGCCCCACTGACGGCGCTTTAACTGCTTCTCTATCTCGACAAGAAGATCCTCCGCCTCATCCTCATCAATTGAAAGGTCTGCATTTCTCATTAGACGGAACGGCGATGCACAGACCACATCATAATTGAGGAAAAGTTTTGCCATACTGTGCCTTATAATCTCTTCGAGAAGAATGATCCTCGTCGGCTCACCTTCCTTAGCCGGCAAAACTGTTATTCTCGGCAGTCCACTGGGCACCTGGACGACTGCGAAATCGAGAGATACGTCCATATTCCCGGCAGTTTTGATCTTCGTCTTTTTGGCGCGGAAAAGAATGCTGCGCGCACCTGCGACACCACCCGTCTCCTTGCGGCGGAGCAGCGCTCCTATATTAAGTGTTTTGTTGCGGATAAGGGGAAAAGGCCTCGACGAATCGACAGCCATCGGTGTAAGGACAGGATAGACTTCCTCAGCAAAATAATCATCGACAAAAGCCTTCTCATCAGGCGCGAGCTCATCATAGGCGCGCACCTCAAGTTTTGCCTCTTTGGAAAGCCCCGGAACTATCATTCTGTTATATGTAGAA
>JAAZDA010000378.1 GCA_012512995.1 Clostridiales bacterium
CGACCGCAATTCCTAAAATCAGTGAAAGAATTTACCCATTTTCGAAATTACAGATTGAGTTGTATCTGAATTGTAACACATGCTTACATATTTGTATCGTCAAAGCGACGAAAACTGTACAGATGCACCATTAACAGGTTGTAAGAACGGATGAATTTTGTAGAATATAATCAGAAATGAGAAAGGAACTGGTTCTCATCAGTTAAATATCAATATTACCCAGGAGGTAAGACATGAAAAAGAAATTAGTAGCAACTATCATGGCAGCAACAATGGGAGCAACACTCCTTGCAGGATGCGGATCTTCATCAACAGCATCTACAACAGCAGCAACAAGTGCAGCGGCAGCAGCAACAGAAGCGGCAGCAACCACAGAAGCAGCTGCAACAACAGAAGCAGCAACAGATGCATCATCTGACACAGCTGCAGCAGGCGGAGACCTCATCACAGTCGGTTTTGCTCAGGTCGGACATGAATCAGACTGGCGCACAGCTTCAACAAACTCTGTTCAGTCAGCTCTTTCCAAAGAGAATGGTTTTGATCTTCAGTTCGTTGACTGCGATAACGACTCAGCAGCACAGCTCGAAGCAGTTCGTAACTTCATCCAGCAGGGCGTTGATTACATCGTAATCGATCCTATCGTTTCAACAGGCTGGGATACAGTCCTCGGCGAAGCTCAGGATGCAGGAATTCCTGTAATCGTAATCGATCGTACAATCGATGATTCAGACAAGTACACAGCATGGGTAGGCTCTGAGTTCACAAACGAAGGTCTTGCATCAGGCGCATGGCTCAAGGCATATGCAGAAGCTAAGGGTATTGATGAGCTGAACATCCTCGAGATCACAGGAACCACAGGTTCTTCTGCTGAAATCGGACGTACAAAGGGCTTCCACCAGTATGTTGATGATAACGGCTGGAACCTCATTGATTCTCAGACAGGCGACTTCACACAGGATGGCGGCCAGTCAGTTATGGAATCATATTGCAAGTCATATGCAGGTCAGTTCAACGTAGTAATCTGCCAGAATGATAACGAAGCTTTCGGTGCTGAACAGGCTATGGAAGCAGCAGGCGTTTCATTCGGTGTTGATAAAGATGTCATCCTTATTTCCTTCGATGCATGCTCAGCAGGTCTTACAGATGTTCTTGCAGGCAAGATCAATGCAGACTTCCAGTGCAATCCTCTTCAGGGCCCTGACTGCGCAGACATCATCAAGAAGCTTGAAGCAGGCGAGACTGTAGACCAGAAGAAGTACATGGCTGAGCCTTGGTATGTAAATGAGGACATCATTCCTTCAATCTCTTATATGAACAATGCAGGCGAAGATGTAACTGAGGATCTCGTAGTTGTAACTCAGGATATCGTAGACGCTGACTATTGATCAGGTTTTAGAGACCACTTCAGGGGTGCCCCGAAAGGAGCACCCCGTTTTTACAGAAAAACGAGGTATGCTGACATGGAAAATGACGAATTGATCACAATGCGGGACATCACGAAGACTTTTCCGGGTGTTATCGCTCTGGATCATGCACAGCTGACACTGCGCAAAGGCGAGATCCATGCACTTATGGGCGAGAACGGTGCTGGAAAATCGACAATAATAAAGTGCCTGACCGGCGTGTATGACCGTGATTCAGGAGAAGTACATATGGAAGGCGTGGAAGGAAACATAAACTGCCATTCCACAGAGGATGCACAGAAGATCGGTATTGCCACTGTGTATCAGGAAGTTAACCTGTGCCCCAACCTTACGGTGGCGGAGAACCTGTTTATCGGCCGTGAGCCCAGGACAAAAGCTGGTTTTATCGACTGGAAACAGATGAACAGGAATGCTAAGAAGGTCATGGATGGACTGGAAATTTCCATCGATGTGACGCAAACACTTGAAAATTATTCGATCGCTATTCAGCAGATGGTAGCTATCGCAAGAGCGGTCGACAGAGACTGCCGCGCACTGATTCTTGATGAGCCCACATCTTCACTGGACGACAAGGAAGTCGAAAAGCTGTTCAGAGTCATGAGACAGCTCAGAGATAAGGGCGTAGGTATCATATTTGTAACACACTTCCTCGAGCAGGTGTATGAGGTCTGTGACCGCATAACCGTCATGAGGAACGGCGCTTTCGTCGGGGAATACACAGTAGCTGAACTGCCAAGAGTTAAGCTGGTCGCAGCTATGCTCGGCAAAGACTTCGATGACCTCGCAGCAATAAAGAACGAGACTATGGCATCAGCGGACGGCGAAGTCCTGCTCGTATGCGATGGGATGAGTCATAAGGGAACGATAAAACCGTTTAACTTCAAGATCCGCAAGGGTGAGGTCGTAGGTATTACAGGACTCCTGGGGAGCGGCCGCAGTGAGATGGTACGCTGCATATACGGTGCAGATAAATCCCAGTCCGGCAAAGAGACAATGAAAGGTGAGGAGCTGAAGATCAAGGCGCCCATAGATTCAATAAGAAAAGGCATGGGATATCTGCCTGATGACCGCAAGGCTGATGGCTGTATAGGAGATCTTTCCGTGAGAGAGAATATCATTCTCGCACTCCAGGCCAGACAGGGAATGTTCCACACGATTCCGCGCGCAAAACAAAATGAGATCGCGGATGAATTCATCAGGGAACTCAGTATAAAGACTCCTTCACGTGAGACAGCCTTAAAGCAGCTCTCGGGCGGCAACCAACAGAAGGTAATCATTGCCCGCTGGCTCGCGACTCACCCTGATCTCCTTATACTTGACGAACCCACAAGAGGTATCGATATCGGAACAAAGACCGAGATCCAGAAGATGATCCTGAAGCTCGCCGGGGAAGGTATGAGCGTCATATTCATTTCGTCAGAAATCGAAGAGATGCTCCGCACCTGTTCGCGTATGTGCGTAATGCGCGATGGTGAAAAGGTCGGAGAGATCGATCATGAACTGACGCAGGAGAATGTAATGAAGGCTATCGCGGGAGGTGACAACTGATGAAAAATCTTAAGAAAGTAACAAAGCAGCAGCTGTTCCTGCCGATCTTCTGCCTGTTCCTTGTTTTGCTGGTAAATCTTTTCAAAGATCCGAGCTTCTTCGGAATTTCCATCAATAACGGAGTCCTTTATGGCCGTATTATTGATGTCCTCAACAGAGGCAGTGAAATAGCAATACTGGCAGTAGGACAGACACTTGTAGTAGCAGTTTCAGCAGGAACCGATATATCAGTCGGTTCAGTAATGAGCCTTGCGGCCTGCGGTACATGCATGGTCCTCGCAGGTTTTGGCGTCAACACAACGAGCACGATCCAGGTGCCGCTTATCATCGGTATACTGTTCGGCGTTGCGCTCGGCGGACTCTGCGGAGCATTCAACGGCGCACTCGTGGCAAAACTGAAGATACAGCCGATGGTAGCAACACTTATCCTTTACACTGCAGCACGTGCCATAGGACTTTTGTTCTGCAACAACCAGATAACATATATCCGTTATGAACCCTATAAATATCTCGGAAATTTCCTCCCGGGCTGCCCCATTCCCACACCGATATTTGTAACGATCGCAGTAATAATCGTGGTAATGCTGTTCCTTAAGAAGACGGCGCTCGGCACATACATTCAGTCAGTAGGTATCAACAGCAGAGCAGCCAAGATCGCCGGCCTCAATTCAGACATGATCTGCTTCATGTGCTATCTTATCTGCGGTATATGCGCAGGCATGGCAGGAATGGTCGCATCATCCAGGATCTACTGTGCTGATTCAAATAACATAGGACTCAACTATGAACTTGATGCCATCCTGGCAGTAGCACTCGGCGGCAACAGCCTCGGCGGAGGCAGATTCAACATGACAGGATCCATAATCGGCGCATACACGATACAGGCTATCACGACAACACTTCTTGCAATGGGTGTTTCAACAGACCAGGCGCCTGTTGTCAAAGCAATCATCGTCATACTGATAGTCGTTGTCCAGTCACCTGTATTTAAGAGCTGGCTTGGAAAGAGACAGGCAAAACGTCTCGCACTCAGTAAGGAGGCGGCCTGATCATGAAAACTAAAAAGAAGATAAACAGTAATAATCTGCTGATAATGATCACAATCATCATGTTCATCGTGATGTACGCAATAGGATGTTTTGTCTATGCAGGCAAGGGATTCGCGCATGTTCAGACCTTCCTTAATCTGTTCATCACAAATGCAGGACTTATCTGCGTGGCCTGCGGCATGACATGTGTAATGCTTACAGGTGGTATCGATATTTCTGTAGGCTCTCTCATTGCAATGGATTGCATGATACTTGCACATGGTATGGGTGTACAGGGCTGGCCTTGCATACCGACCATAATTCTTATCCTTGTGATAGGTGTTATTTTCGGCCTGGTACAGGGATTCCTCATAGGCTACCTGAATATTCAGCCTTTCATCACAACTATGGCAGGCATGTTCTTTGCAAGAGGCATGACGGCAGTCATCTGTACCGATCAGCTTTCAATCACACAGGAACAGAATGCACTGTTCTACAGCTGGGCGAATGCGAAGATTTATCTTCCGGCATTCCTGGGATACACGAATAATAAGGGCAAAGTGATGACGCCGTACGTCAGACCTACCGTCATAATCGCATTGCTTGTTGTAGTAGTGATCTTCATAGTTCTCAAATACACAAAGTTCGGCCGCTCGATATACGCGGTAGGCGGCAATGAAACAAGCGCTACAATGATGGGTCTTAATGTAAAGAGGACAAAGCTGTTTGCGTATATACTTTCATCATTCCTGTGCTCGATCGGCGGCATCTGCTACTGCCTGAATACAATGTCAGGTTCCGTGCAGCAGGCCAAAGGTTTTGAAATGGATGCCATCGCTTCGTCAGTCATAGGCGGTACGCGTCTTACAGGGGGTGTCGTAAATGTAATAGGGTCGCGTTTCGGTGTCATGATAAACGGCACGATAAACACCTTGGTAACAACAAACGGCAAGCTCCTTTCGAGCTGGGCCAACATCGCAACGGCTGCGCTCCTTTGCTTCTTCATAATTCTCCAGAGCGTGTTCGCATATTTCAAGAACCGCAACAACTGACGTGTCAGCTGTCGGCATACTTCAGGCGGGAAATCACAGTCCGTTCGTCCGGGCTTCAGACTTCCCGCCTGAACCTCGTTATTCAAATGATTTCCGCTTTTCGTAAAAGGCCTTGAAGAGGAAGGGCGGGTGTGTGAAAATAGAGTCATGTATGCGGTCTGATAACAGCATGCATGAGGCGGATATGGCTAATTATGTAATAAGTGACATTCACGGAGCTCTTGACGAATTCCGGAAACTTCTCGACAAAATTGATTTTCGCTTTGACGGAACTGACTCTCTTTATCTTCTCGGGGATTATTGTGACTGGGGCAGGGATTCTCTTGCGACTCTTCAGTATGTAAAGGAGCTTGATGACGAATATCCCTTTGTGCACTGCCTCATCGGAAATCATGAGTGGATGTTCCTCGGCACGATAAGAGCCGAGCAAAAAGGCAGCAGAGGGCTCGATGAGAACGAGCAGAACTGGTTCTTTGCGAACAGGGGACTCGGTACCTGGACGGAATATGAGAAACTTGCGCCGGATGAGAGAAATGAGATCGCGGAGTGGATCGGAAATCTTCAGTACAGCGCTGAGACGGTAGTCAACGGCAAGCGTTACCTGATGTCCCATGCTTTCCCTTATTTCAGCGACATGACTTATAATGCGGTGGACGAAGCCAGGCACAAGACAGATGCTGTCTGGAGAAGGCTGATGATACGCGAGAATCCGTTCGGATTCTACGAAGGCCCTAAACATTATGATGTCTTTATCTGCGGACACACCATATCGGAATATTATTTCTACAAACTGCAGTACGAAAGATCATGGCCGGAAAGAAAGCCTGATCAACATGTTTTCAACAGGATATTTCACGCGGAAAGATTTATTGATATAGACTGCGGGGCCAAATGTTTTGACTGTACAGAGGACCCGGACGCAGGTCTCAGGCATGGTGCAGAGAGAGCACAGCTCTCCTGCATAAGGCTCGAGGATGGCTGGGAGTGCTACGTTCACCCCGTGCATCACAGGCTGAGCGATGTGGAGATACCTGAGCTTGACATGCCGGATGTTACACTGCCTGAATTTGGCGTGCAGGGCATGAAACTGCCCGGAATCGATATTTCCGGAATGAAGGTCCCTGACGTGGCAAAACAAGTGTCAAAGATAAGTTCGGTCAGGCTGCCGCAGTTAAGATTTCCGTCTATAGAACTTCCGGGTTTCAGAAAGAACAACAGTGTCGGAGGTGATGGAAAGGTTCCTGATGTGGGTGGCGTACAGTGAATGAAGAGGCAATAATTATTCTGTGTCTTGTCATTGCTGCGAGTACAATTGCCGTTTTTATATGCGCAGGCGTGGTGCGCCGCAGAAGGCGGAATGAAAATGCCCCGATGGATGATCTGGAGGGACATGAATTCGAGTATTACTGCGCAGAACTCTTAAGGAACAATGGTTTTGGCTACGTGCAGGTGACTAAGGGCAGCGGTGATTTCGGAGCGGACATACTCGCAAGGAAAGAAGACGTTACATACGCCGTGCAGTGCAAGTGCTATTCGGGCTCATGCGGAGTGGCAGCAGTACAGGAAGCTGCGGCCGGGCGCGAGTTTTATGGCAGAATGGTCGGAGTTGTGATGACCAACAGGTATTTTACCAGCGGAGCAGAAACGGCGGCCGAAAAACTCAGGGTAATCCTCTGGGACCGCGATAAACTGCAGATGCTAGAGGGCAGGCAGGACGGTTGAAAAGTGCTGCATCACCACGGAAACTGTGTAGAGACATACATAAATATATAATACAGGAGGTCATGAAATGGGCATGGATAAAAAGGCCGCGAAAGAGCTGATAGAGAATGGCGGGGCTATCCTCGGCATAGAATTCGGTTCAACGCGTATAAAGGGAGTCCTTATCGGATTGGATAATTCACCGATAGCGCAGGGCGACCATGAATGGGAGAACAGGATAGATAACGGAATCTGGACATATACTATGGATGACGTATGGACAGGCCTCCGCGACTGTTATGCTGATCTTGTGAGAAATGTTCAGGAGGAATACGGCGTTAAGCTTACTAAACTCGGTGCCATTGGAATAAGTGCCATGATGCATGGGTATCTGGCATTTAATGAGAAGGGAGAGCTTCTTGTTCCGTTCCGCACATGGAGGAATACTATTACTGAAGAGGCGTCAGAGAAACTGACAGAACTCTTTGGATATCACGTTCCGCAGCGCTGGAGCATAGCGCATCTCTACCAGGCAATCCTGAATAAAGAACCGCATGTCAAAGATGTGAGATTCTTCACGACACTCTCCGGCTATGTTCACTGGAACCTCACAGGTGAGAAAGTCCTCGGCGTCGGCGACGCTTCGGGAATGTTCCCAATCGATTCTTCTACAGCAGATTTTAACAGGAAGATGGTCGTTCAGTTCGATGAAAAGATCGAGCCGTATTCGTTCCCGTGGAAGCTCGAAGAAATACTGCCGAAGTCACTTAAGGCCGGCGATGATGCCGGAAGACTTACCGAAGAAGGTGCAAAACTTCTTGATCCCACCGGGAATCTGGAAGCTGGCTGTCCGCTCTGCCCTCCTGAGGGGGACGCAGGAACCGGAATGGCTGCGACGAATTCAGTCGCAAGAAGAACAGGAAACGTGTCGGCAGGCACATCGGTGTTCTCGATGGTAGTGCTCGAGAAGCCGCTTGGCAAAGTGTACCCGGAGCTTGATCTTGTCACCACACCTTCAGGCGATGAAGTTGCAATGGTACATTGCAACAACTGCACTTCAGATCTGAACGCATGGGTCAATATTTTTGACGAATTCTGTTCACTTATGGACATAAAGGCAGACAAGGGCGAGCTCTATGGCAGGCTTTATAAGAACGCCATGACTGGTGATGCTGACTGCGGCGGACTCCTTGCGTACAACTTCTTCTCAGGAGAACCGGTCGCCGGTATAATGGACCAGGCCGGGGCACCCATGGTGACAAGGACCGCGAAGAGCAACTTTACTCTTGCCAATCTTATGAGAGCCAATCTTTATTCAGCATTTGGCACTTTGAAACTGGGAAACGATATCCTTATGAAACAGGAGCACGTCGCTGTGGACAGACTTATGGGACACGGCGGAATATTCAAAACAAAAGGTGTCGCGCAGAATATTCTCGCAGCCGCGATGGATGCGCCCGTGACTGTTATGGAAACGGCCGGTGAAGGCGGAGCATGGGGAATTGCGCTGCTCGCTTCTTACCTTGTGAATAAGGACGGTATGACACTTGAGGATTGGCTGAATAAGGATGTCTTCGGCGGCAATAAGGGCACAACGGTAGATCCGGATCCGGACTGCGTCAAAGGTTTTGACGAATTTGCAGAGAGATACCGCAGGGGATTGCCTGCAGAAAAAGCAGCGATAGATGCGCTTGCCTGACAGAGTATTCCGCCCCTCAACGCAATGGGGATGGTCACGGTAATGAAATAGCATTTACTAAGATATTTACGCGGAGGAGAGAATCAATGCTTGAAGAATTGAAGAGGACTGTATATGAAGCAAATATGCTGCTTCCGAAATACGGTCTCGTCACATTTACCTGGGGCAATGTCAGCGGCTATGATAAGGAAAGCAAACTTTTTGCCATAAAGCCGAGTGGAGTTCCCTATGAAGAACTTGAACCCGATGATATAGTTATAGTCGACCTTAATGGAAAAGTCGTTGAGGGAAAACTTAATCCATCATCAGATACGCCCACTCACGTGGAACTTTATAAGGCGTGGGTGAAGGAAGGCAAGAACATTGGCGGCATCGTCCATACTCATTCATCGTACGCGACGAGCTGGGCTCAGTCAGGACGCAGTATTCCATGCTATGGCACAACGCATGCAGATTACTATTATGGCGAGATCCCGTGTCTGCGCTGCCTCAATAAGGATGAGATCGAGGATGCTTATGAGGAGAACACCGGACACCTCATCGTCAATGAATTTGCCGCGATGGGCAAGAATCCTGACGCTGTACCGGCGGTCCTGTGCAAGAACCACGGCCCGTTCGCGTGGGGCAAGGATCCGATAGATGCTGTCCACAGTGCGGTCGTTCTCGAAGAAGTCTCAAAGATGGCGTTCCGCTGCGAACTCATAAATCCTAAGGTCCAGCCGGCGCCGCAAGTGCTGCAGGACAAGCATTATTTCAGAAAACATGGCGCAAACGCGTATTACGGACAGGCAAAACACTGATACCGCAGGAGGTCAATGTCAGTGAAAACGCTGATGCGTTTCCGCTGACATAGCAGGTCTGCAATGCGACAACGGAGCGGTCGCTTTGCGGCCTGCGGATCACAGATGAGAAATCGCATTCGCAATTTCTCATCGTGGCCGTCGCTCTAATAATGCTCCGGCAGGAGGAAAAATGACAGATCTTGAACTTAAGAAAATAGCGAATGAAGTAAGGAAGGGAATAGTTACGGCAGTTTATTCCGCACAGAGCGGACATCCGGGCGGGTCATTATCTGCAGCGGATATTTTCACGTATCTGTATTTTGAAGAAATGAATATTGATCCTGAGGAACCAAAGAAGGATGATCGCGATCGTTTTGTTCTGTCCAAGGGGCACACGGCACCCGGTCTGTATTCGACAATGGCAAACCGTGGGTATTTTCCTGTTGAAGAGCTTAAGACTCTCAGGAAACTGGGATCACGTCTTCAGGGACACCCGTCAATGCAGTATCTCCCCGGAATCGATATGAGCAGCGGCTCACTGGGTCAGGGAATTGCAGCAGCATGCGGAATGGCACTTGGAGCAAAGATCGACAACAAGGATTTCAGAGTCTATACACTGCTCGGAGATGGTGAGTGCGAAGAGGGCGAAGTCTGGGAAGCATCCATGTTTGCCGGAGCCAAGAAGCTCGATAATCTCGTTGTTATCGTCGACAACAATAACCTTCAGATCGACGGACCTATTACCGAAGTAAACAACCCGTATCCTCTTGATAAGAAATTTGAAGCATTCAATTTTCACGTGATCAACATAAATGGCAATGATTTTGATGAGATCC
The DNA here is from genome assembly GCA_012512995.1 of Clostridiales bacterium. Taxonomy (GTDB): domain Bacteria; phylum Bacillota; class Clostridia; order Lachnospirales; family Lachnospiraceae; genus CAG-791. Next base: position 10,071 of record JAAZDA010000378.1, read on the forward strand.
GTGCGGCTTTCAAAGAAGCGCGTGAAACAAAGGGAATGCCCACAGCTATAATTGCTAAGACAACAAAGGGCAAGGGAGTCTCCTTTATGGAGAACGCAGTCGGCTGGCATGGCAAGGCACCTAATGACGAACAGTATGCGGTCGCCATGGCGGATCTTGACAAGATATCCGACGATCTGAATAAGGAGGCTAACTAATATGAGTGAAGAAGTAAAAAAGATCGCCACACGTGAAAGCTATGGTAATGCACTGGTAGAATATGCTGATCAGTACCCGGATCTGGTCGTGCTTGACGCGGATCTTGCGGGCGCTACAAAGACTGGGACTTTTAAGAAAGCTCATCCGGAACGCTTCTTCGACTGCGGCATAGCAGAATCTGACATGATGGGTATCGCGGCAGGTCTTTCCACTGTAGGAAAGATCCCGTTTGCAAGCACATTTGCGATGTTCGCATCAGGACGTGCCTTTGAGCAGGTCAGGAATTCAATTGCGTACCCGCATCTCAATGTCAAGATCGGTGCTACCCACGCAGGAATCAGCGTAGGCGAGGACGGAGCATCACACCAGGCACTTGAAGATCTCGCGCTTATGAGAATGCTGCCGGGAATGGTAGTAATGAATCCTGCTGACGACATCGAGGCTAAGGCAGCTGTCAAGGCAGCGCTCGATTATGTCGGACCTGTTTACATAAGATTCGGAAGAGCGGCATGCCCCATCATCAACAAGCCGGATTATGATTTCAAGATCGGCAAGGGAACTGTCCTTAAGGAAGGCAGGGATGTCACAATAATCGCTACAGGCATCTGTGTTTCTGCTTCACTCGAGGCCGCGGAGATGCTGAAGGCTGATGGAATTGATGCAGAAGTCATCAATATCTGCACGATAAAGCCCCTCGATGACGAACTTGTACTTGCATCAGCAAAGAAGACCGGAAAGGTCGTCACAGCTGAGGAAGCTTTTGTTGCAGGCGGTCTTGGCGGAGCTGTTGCAGAACTGCTTTCTGAGAAGCTTCCGACAAAGATGACACGCATCGGCATCCATGATCGTTTTGGAGAATCCGGAACAGCGTCAGCTCTTATTGAGAAGTACGGACTCGACGGCAAGGGAATATATGCAAGCGTAAGAGACTTTGTAAAAGCCTGAAAGCTGCAATAATGCAAAGATGATAAGAATTGAAAGCCGATGGGTCAGCTGGCAGAGCGCCGGGATCATCGGCTTTCTTGATTTCACAGGTAAGCCGGGAGTGAACTGAAACTGATAATGTGTTACTATTATATGGCTTGTAAACGTTTGTTTACAGGCTATGCTATATTTATAGAGGTTGGTAAAACTCATGATAATATTATCACCGTCAATTCTTGCGGCAGATTTCAACTGCCTTGGTAACGATATTAAAGAGACGGAAAAGGCCGGAGCCAGGTGGGTCCATCTTGATGTAATGGACGGAGATTTCGTCCCGTCGATTTCTTTTGGAATGCCACTTATAAAAAGCCTTAGAAAAAACAGTGATCTCTTTTTTGATGTGCATCTTATGGTCCGGGATCCGGAACGCTATGTAAGAACTTTCGCGGATTGCGGAGCTGATATCATAACGTTTCACCTCGAGGCCGCAAGTGACCCGGGTGCCGTAATCGCGGCAATACGTGGTGAAGCCGGCAAGAAAGTCGGACTCGCAATCAAACCATCCACGCCGGTAGCTGAGGCACTTCCTTATCTTGACCGCATAGATATGCTGCTTGTCATGACAGTGGAGCCTGGATTCGGCGGACAGAAGTATATTGAGGCATCCACTGCGAGGATACAGGAAGCAAGACGATATGTATCAGAGAGAAACCTTGATGTGGATATTGAAGTCGACGGTGGAATCACGAAGGATAATATAGATATGGTCCTCGATGCCGGCGCAAATGTTATAGTCGCGGGATCGGCAATATATCATGGTGATATTGGTGCCAATACAAGGTATTTCATGGAGCGCGCAAGTGTTCACGAAGCAGCCGGTAATGAATGAAAAGAGGAAGAAACATTGATAAGGTTTCAGCAGAAGATCGACCGCAATGCGCCGTGCTGGTGCGGAAGCGGGAAGAAGTACAAGAATTGCCACGAAGAATTTGACGAGAAGATCAGAAAATTCGAACTCGAAGGCCACGTTGTGCCAGACAGGAGCATCATCAAAACACCCGCTCAGATACAGGGGATCCGCGACAGCGCAGTAATAAACATCGCAGTCCTGGATGAGATCGGAGAGAAGATCCATGAAGGAATGTCGACTCAGGAGATAGATGACATCGTCTACAACACGACAGTGAAAATGGGTGGAATTCCTGCAGATCTCCACTACGAAGGTTTTCCAAAGAGCGTATGTACATCCATAAATGATCAGGTCTGCCACGGAATCCCGTCGGATAAAATCATACTGAAGGACGGAGATATCGTAAATGTCGATTGTTCAACAATTCTTAATGGATTCTTCTCGGATTCATCACGAATGTACTGCATAGGAAATGTTTCGCCGGAGTGGAAGAAGCTTGTTGATGTCACTAAGGAATGCGTTGATATAGGCCTTGAGAATGTAAAGCCATGGACTCTTCTCGGCGACATGGGGAACGCGGTGAACCGGCACGCGATAGAAAACGGTTATTCTGTCGTCAGGGAGATTGGCGGGCATGGATGTGGACTCGAATTTCACGAGGATCCGTACGTAAGTTATGTATCCGCTCCGGGAACAGAAATGTTGATGGTACCGGGCATGGCGTTTACAATAGAACCGATGGTAAATATGGGAACAGCTGATATTTATCAGGACGAAAAAGACGGTTGGGGAATATATACGCAGGATGGCAAGCCATCCGCTCAGTGGGAAATACAGGTCCTTGTGACAGAGACGGGACACGAAGTTCTTGCTTATTAGTTTTAATAAGTACGCCGGCAGGCAGCTTGAAGAATACAATATGGAATGGGGTAAGTGTCAATGCAGAATAAAGGAAAATACTATATAACAACGGCAATAGCATATACATCAGGCAAACCGCATATAGGCAATACATATGAGATAGTTCTTGCGGACTGCATTGCCCGTTACAAGAGGGCTGACGGTTATGATGTTCATTTTCAGACGGGCTCTGATGAGCACGGACAGAAGATAGAGACAAGAGCAATCGAAGAGGGAATGAGTCCCGGAGAATTCGTCGATGTGACTGCGGGCGAGATAAAGCGTATCTGGGATCTTATGAATACCTCTTATGACAGATTCATAAGAACGACTGACGAGGATCATGTCACGCAGATCCAGAAGATATTCAGGAAGCTTTATGATCAGGGCGATATATACAAGGATTCATACGACGGCCTTTACTGCACCGAGTGTGAGAGTTTTTATACGAAATCACAGCTGGTGGATGATAAGTGCCCTGTTTGCGGCGGAGCTGTTCACAATGAAAAGGAAGAAGCCTACTTCTTTAAAATGAGCAAATATGCTCCGCGCCTCATCGAGCACATCAATGAGCATCCGGAGTTTATTCAGCCTGTTTCCCGCAAGAATGAAATGATGAATAATTTCCTTCTCCCGGGGCTTCAGGATCTGTGCGTATCGAGGACCTCATTCAAATGGGGCATCCCGGTGGACTTTGATCCGAATCATGTTGTATATGTGTGGCTCGATGCGCTCTGCAACTACATAACAGGCATAGGGTATGATGCTGAGGGTAACAGCTCAGATCTCTATAAGAAACTATGGCCCGCTGATCTGCACCTGATCGGCAAGGATATAATCCGTTTCCATACAATATACTGGC
>JAAZDA010000379.1 GCA_012512995.1 Clostridiales bacterium
CTCTATGGTAGACTCACCGGTTATGATTGCCTGTCCATTCGTTATTGCAGCTTCAACATTTGGAACACTTATGAACTCGCCGTCGTAATAGATACCTATGGACTCGCCCTTTTCATAAGCTTTTGTTGTCGCATCAGCGAACTTCGTGGCACCATCATCTGTGAAGGTAAGCTCTACAACGATCTGCTGATTGCTCATCGAGTCATTCTGATATCCAGCCTGAGCGTCCGCTACATCAGTACCTGACAGCACTGCGTCGCCGTCAGCGATGATCTCGTCAAGTGTCTTCGTAAGCTTGTATGTATATGTGGATGAATCAAGCTGGTAGTTCGCATTGCCGTCATCATCAGTCTGCCTTATAAAGTAAAGTGATCCGGGTTTTCCAAGATCCTCCAGAATAGTACTTGCGTCAGATACACCCGGGATCTCAATGCTGATGCGATCCTCACCTTCTCTGTAGACCTGAGCTTCGGTGCTGTACTGCTCAACTCTCTTCTGAAGTTTGTACACCGTGTCATCCATATCTTCAGATGACGGGGTCTCATCTCCGACTGCCTGATACGTGATGCTCACGCCGCCTGCTAGATCGAGTCCAAGCTTGATATCATAAATGGATCCACTGCCTTCAAGGCCGATACCGACAAGAGAAAGATATCCCGCGCCGATAATCAGAGCAACCATTATGATAAGAGCTATGATCGCATTTCTTTTTTTCATGTTCTTCTGTCCTCCATGCTGCGGCTCGCAAAAGCGTGATCAAAGCCATTCGCAGACTTTTGTATTATACATTTCTTGACACCTAATTTCAATCCTCATAACATATAGGTATGAGCAGATATTTCCGCATTTACACTTGTAATACCAAATTCATAACTGATAAAGCTGCTGCCAGGCAAAACATGCTGAAACTCGCTGTATATGAAGCTGAGCACGATGGACTGTGTCTACAGCTGCCTGTACCGGCGGATTCAGCCGGGTATAAAAGCAATGGAATAAATGTTGATTACCTTTACGGCGGCCGTCCTTACCTGCCGTGCCATCCTGATATTTTCATAAGCATATCTCATTCCGGTGACTATCTCGTTATCGCACTTTCCGATTTCAGTATAGGCGTAGACATTCAGGAACACCGGTCTGTTTCAAATTCGATATGGGAACGTTTCTATCCAGCCGATGATTCAGCCCTGCTGACTTCAATAAAAGATCCCGTACAGCGTGAGGACTTATTCTTCATGACATGGGCTATCCGCGAGAGCTATACTAAATTTACCGGCCGGGGACTCAGCGAAGACCTGAGGAGGTATCACATTGACCACGACAAATGCACGATCACATCCGAAAAAGGATCCCCCAATGCCTACTATGTTGAGCTTGAGCCGCCCAGTCCCGGATACTCCTTTGCCGCCTGTTCAGGCGACCCGGCTGTAATACCTGATGTCAGAATACTGTGATGATCCGCTATAATAACAACACTTGGGCTTCTGTTATTCAGAAGTTCCCACAATTCCTGTTTTACAGGAATTGTCAGTCTTCTTCGTCAGTCTCTGTACATGCGATATGAAGTTCGTCAAGCTGCTTCTGCATGACTTCTCCCGGAGCACCCATCATTACATCCTGTGCGTTCTTGTTCATTGGGAACGGAATGATCTCTCTTATTGAATCCTCTCCTGCGAGCAACATGACCATTCTGTCAATTCCGGGAGCGATTCCCGCGTGAGGCGGTGCTCCATAGCAGAAAGCGTTATACATTGCAGGGAACTTCTTCTTTACGTCCTCTTCTCCGAGATTGACAAGTTCAAAAGCCTTGACCATGATCTCAGGATCATGATTTCTCACAGCTCCCGATGAAAGTTCAATTCCGTTTACGACAAGATCATACTGATCTGCCATTATCTTCAGAGGATCTATCTCGCCTCTTTCTGCCTTTAGAAGTGTATCAAGTCCGCCCGACGGCATTGAGAATGGATTGTGGCAGAATTCAAGTTCTCCTGATTCCTCACCGATCTCATACATAGGGAAATCGACTATCCAGCAGAATGAGTACTGTTCCTTATCCATGTGACCAGGTACAGCGACACCGAGAGTTTTGACGAGAACACCTGCTGTCTTCTGAGCCTGAGTCTTCTTTCCTGAGCCGAGCGCCACAAAATCGCCGTTCTTAAGTCCGAGCGCTGCAA
>JAAZDA010000380.1 GCA_012512995.1 Clostridiales bacterium
GACATATCCTGCTGTCGCTCCTGCAGATAAAGTGATATTTTGATTCCGCCTCTATGGTCTCCTGATTGCGGTCAAATGTTGCAGTATCGATTGTCCGTGCATATCCGAATCTGTCCATCACAAAGCATACATCTGTAACTTCGCTCTTGGGCTGAACGAATACGGCTGCCTCTTCCTGCTTTATCTCTGTCCTGCGCTTCCTCGAATATTTCTTCTTATACTCGCTGAGTTCATTCTGGATGACCATTGTCATCGATTCTCTCTGCTCGAGAATGTCCTCATATCTGTAGATGTTTGAAACGGTCTGTTCATGCTCTTTTATAAGAGCATCGAGCTCAAGTCCTATGAGCTTATACAGTCTCATATCAAGTATGGCATCAGCCTGTGCATCGGTGAACAGCAATTGTTTTGCCATGACACGCGACTCTTTGGACTTGAAGTTAACGCCTGTCGTGTTACCGCTTACAAGGCAGTCCTTTGCCATCGCGCGATCCTTGGAGCCGCGAAGGATCTCAATTATCAGGTCTATTACATTGCATGCCTTTATGAGGCCTTCCTGAATCTCGCGTTTCTTCTGCTCCCGCTCGAGAAGATTGGTGTACTTTCTTCTCGTTGTCTCATACTGGAATGCTGTGCAGGCTTCCATGATCGATCTCAGATTCATTGTCTCAGGTCTGCCGTCGCGTATTGCCAGCATATTGACACCGAATGTGTCCTCAAGACGTGTCTTTGTGTAAAGCAGATTAATAAAATTATCGGCATCAGCATCATGCTTCAGTTCTATGACAATGCGGATTCCATCCTTAGATGACTGATTTGTTATATCAGCAATATCGTTAGTGACTTTTTTCTCGGCAAGATCTGCTACATCCTGCAGGAATTTTCCTATTCCCTGGCCTATCATTGTATATGGGATCTCAGTGATGACAACGTTTACCCGGCCATTCTTGCCTTTTTCCGTTGTAACCCTGCCGCGTATCCTTATTTTGCCAGTGCCGGTCTCATATATTTCTTTCAGAGCTTCCTTGTTTACTACAATACCGCCTGTGGGAAAATCCGGTCCCTTTACATATTTCATCAGCTCTGCGATGCTGATATCAGGATTCTCAAGATATGCGTTCTCGGCGTCTATCACTTCTGCAAGGTTGTGAGGCGGAGTACTTGTTGCCATACCTACAGCGATGCCCTCTGAACCGTTTATGAGAAAATTCGGGATCCTGACAGGCAGGACTTCAGGCTCCTTCTCTGTCTCGTCGAAGTTTGGGACAAAGTCCACAACATCTTTATCGAGATCTGCAAGGAAAGCTTCCTCAGTGATCTTCTGAAGTCGTGCTTCTGTATAACGCATCGCCGCCGCTCCGTCACCTTCGATATTGCCGAAGTTGCCGTGACCGTCCACAAGCGGAAGCCCTTTCTTGAAATCCTGCGCCATCACTACAAGGCAGTCATATATTGAGCTGTCGCCGTGCGGGTGATATTTACCCATAGTATCTCCGACGATCCTGGCGCTCTTTCTGTACGTCTTGTCAGAGCGTATTCCGAGTTCGCTCATATCATATAGAGTTCTTCTCTGAACAGGCTTGAGCCCGTCCCTTATATCAGGCAGAGCACGCGCTACGATGACGCTCATTGCATAATCAATATATGATTTCTGCATCAGCTCCGAATATTCACTTCTGATTATCTTCTCTTTTACAGCAGGCATTATGCATCGACCTCCGCATCAGTTGCGTGGGAATGTATGAATTCTTTGCGTGGGGGGACATCGTTTCCCATGAGTAGTTCCGTCATTTCTGAAGCCATTCTGGCATCGTCGATCTCGATTCTTCTCATAACACGTCGCTCAGGATCAAGAGTAGTTTCCCAGAGCTGTTGTGCGTCCATTTCGCCGAGTCCTTTATATCGCTGCAAAGTAAACTTATCCTTATGAGTCTTGCGGTATTTCTCCAGTGCAGCGTCATCATAAAGGTATTCTTCCTGCCCTCTGCCGCCCTGAGGCATCACCTTGTAAAGCGGTGGCATGGCGACATATACATGTCCCTCGAAAATAAGTGACGGCATGAACCGGTAAAACAAAGTCATCAGCAATGTCGATATATGTGCTCCGTCGACATCTGCATCAGCCATTATTACGATCTTGTCATAGCGAAGCTTCGTTATGTCAAAATCATTTCCATATCCTTCGGAAAATCCGCATCCGAAAGTATTTATCATTGTCTTTATCTCTGCGTTAGCCAGTATCTTATCAATCGAGGCTTTCTCAACATTAAGGATCTTGCCTCTAATTGGAAGTATTGCCTGGAACATTCTGTTGCGTGCTGTCTTGGCACTGCCACCGGCAGAATCGCCTTCAACGATGAAGATCTCGCATTTTGAAGCGTCACGGCTCTCGCAGTTAGCGAGCTTTCCATTGGAATCGAACGAGAACTTTTGTTTTGTCAGGATATTGACCTTGGCCTTTTCTTCGTTCTTCCTTATCTTGGCAGCCTTTTCGGCGCAACCTATTATGGCCTTGAGCGTATCGACATTTCTGTCAAAATATCTTGTCACTTCGTCGCCGGTGATCTTGGAAACAACTCTCGCCGCGTCCTGATTATCAAGTTTTGTCTTGGTCTGCCCCTCAAATCTGGGATCAGGGTGTTTGATGGAAACAATAGCAGTCATGCCGTTCCTGACGTCAGTCCCTGTAAAGTTGATATCCTTGTCCTTAAGAATGTTCAGATCCCGGGCATACTGGTTCACTATCTGCGTGAACATTGTCTTAAATCCCGTTATATGAGAGCCACCCTCAGCGTTATAAATATCATTGCAGAAGCCGAGCACATCTTCATGAAATTCATTGATGTACTGGAAAGCCACCTCAACCTGAATGCCTTCGCTCTCACCCTTGTAATAGATCACATTGGTGACAGCTTCATTGTTCTTGTTCATGTCGCCCACAAATCCGACGATTCCATCAGGTTCATGGTAAGTTATAGATTCCTTCGTTCCCTCGCGTTTGTCATTGTAAATGATCGTAAGGTTTGGGTTGAGATATGCAGTTTCATGCAGATGGCTCTTTATGTCATCTTCCTTGAATCTTGTCTTCTCGAAGATTTCGTCATCAGGCATGAAATTAATAGTTGTGCCGGTCTGTCTTGTTTTGCCGATTACAGGAAGAAGTCCGCCCACAAGATCCATGGCCGGATTTCCGCGTTCATATTTATCCTGATAAATAAAACCGCCGTTTTTTACAGTGATTGTCAGATTTGACGAAAGAGCGTTTACAACAGATGAGCCGACTCCGTGAAGTCCGCCGCTTGTTTTATAAGCTTTGTTGTCGAATTTTCCACCCGCATGGAGAGTCGTGAGTACCACACGTTCAGCACTGACTCCCTTTTCGTGCATGCCCACCGGAATGCCACGTCCATTATCCTCAACGGTGCATGACCCATCCGCCTCAAGGGTGACCCCTATCTGGTCGCAGAACCCTGCCAGGTGTTCATCGACAGAGTTATCCACAATCTCATAAACGAGATGATTCAGACCGCGTGTAGATGTGCTGCCGATATACATTCCCGGGCGCAGCCTTACGGCCTCAAGGCCTTCCAGGACTTTTATACTTGTGGCGTTGTAACTGTTATCTGTCTGTGAAACCACGTCTCCCCTCCGGATACGATTTATTTGATATCAAGCTTCCTGGAGCAGGCAATAGCCAATGCTCCTGGACCTATATGACAGCTTATTGAAAGTGAAAGGCTGTCCTTCTCCACATGGATATTCGGGAAAAACTCCTGAATCTGAGATGCCCATTCTTCTTCAGCTTCCGGGACATTTGCGTGTACGGCGTAAAGCCATACATTCTCACTTGATGTTCCGCCATATAATCTGTCAATGTCATTCTTCATGGCATTAAGCATGGTGTTCCTGCCCTGTGATACAGTGCGTGCCTTTGAGAATGCATCAAGCCTCTCGCCCTTTATCGTGAGGACCGGCTTCAGATGCAAAAGGCTCCCTATCGCAGCAGCAGCCGGGGTGATCCTTCCACCCTTTTTAAGATACTTGAGAGTATCAAGCATTATATAAATGCTTGCATCAAATTTTGCTTCCTCAAGAATGCTCTTTATCTCTTCAGCGTTATTACCGGCTTCAGCAAGCCTGCATGCATCAAGAACAGAAGCTTTCTGCGTCACAGATATCCTCTGATTGTTGACGACCTGGACTTTTCCGTCATAATCGCTTGAGAGCATCATAGCACTCTGGCATGATCCTGACAGACCTGAACTCATCGGAATATAGACTATCTCATCATGATCCTCAAGGTATTTGTCCCACACCTTCAAAACTTCATTCGGAGCCGGCTGGCTCGTCATTATCTGTTCTTCATTTTCAAGACGCCTGAAAAAATCCTCTCTTGTGAGATTGACTCCTTCATAATATGTTGTCTCGTCCCGACCGAACATGAACGGCATAGGTACTACACCTATTCCGTACCCGTTTGCTTCTTCATTTGAAAATCCCGCATTTGTGTCAGTGACGACCGCTACTTTTGACATTGCTACCTCCATATGAACCTGTCTGGCGATCAGGCATTTGTATCAGTAAATGTACGCTTAACACAATATATCAGTATGCCGTCAGATAGTGCGAAAGTCAACCGATTTTGACTTTTGAGCCTCCAATTCAGCATATAATTCCCTGTGTCCGTCCGCCGTAGTCCCGCTACCTTCCCGGGAAATTTTCTCCGCCAGCTCTGCCGCCATTTTGAGGACATCGGAGTCACCGTAAATATCTGCAAGCACGAATTCAGGAAGGCCACTCTGCCTTACTCCGAACAGATCTCCGGCTCCTCTCATTTTAAGATCCTTTTCTGCTATTTCAAATCCATCTGTCGTATGCTCAAGGATATCAAGTTTCTCCGGTTTCTTCCCGGCAGAACTGCTGTATATAAAAATACAGTATGACTGATCTTTTCCTCTGCCCACCCTTCCCCTCAGCTGGTGGAGCTGAGCAAGACCGAACCGCTCGGCATTTTCTACCATCATCACTGTAGCGTTGGCGACATTCACTCCGACCTCAACAACAGTTGTCGAAACAAGTACATCGATCCTGTGTTCAGCAAAATCATTCATTACTTTTTCTTTTTCGACCGGTTTCATCCTGCCGGTCAGCGACCCCACTATTACGTTTCCGGGCATCACCTTTCTGAGTGATTCGGAATAATCCGCCACATTCTGAATATCGTCAGTCTCACCCTCTTCGACAGCCGGGCATATTATGTAAGCCTGATGCCCTTCTTTCACCTGATCAATGATAAAGTGGTATGCCTTATCTCTCCAGCCCTCATCCAGGACCGTGTTCTTTATCCGCAGCCTTTCCTTTGGCATATCCTTAAGAAGTGAGACCTTAAGATCACCATACAGGATTATCGCCAGGGTTCGCGGGATCGGTGTTGCACTCATGACAAGTATAGGGACCTCTTCGCCCTTTCCGGCAAAACTTTCTCTCTGCCTGACACCGAACCTGTGCTGCTCATCGGTGACGACAAGCCCAAGGTCATGATATTCAAGCTTTTCCTGTATCAAAGCATGTGTTCCTATTATCACATCGGCAACGCCTGATGCTATTTCCTCATAACAGATCTTCCTCTCCCTGCCCTTTATTGATCCCGTCAGAAGCACAGGATGAATGCGGAGATGGTATTTCTTCGTCATCGCTGTGAGATCTTTCATGTGCTGCTGAGCCAGGACTTCAGTCGGTGCCATCATAGCGCCCTGCCTGCCATTTGATGCAGTCAGAATAAGTGCGAGGAACGCAATAATTGTTTTGCCTGATCCCACATCTCCCTGAAGCAGCCTGTTCATTATATGGGGACCGCAAAGGTCTTCCCTTATTTCTTTCCAGGCTTTCTTCTGTGAATCAGTGAGCTCATACGGAAGAGCTTCAATAAGTCTTCCCGGATCAGCAGTCTCTATCATCGGGCGATGATTTACGGCATCCGCTTCCTTGCCGCGCTCGCCGTACACTGAAATCATAAAAAGCAGGAACTCATTGAATACTATCCTTTTTCTGGCCCTTGCCGCATCTGTGTCATCAGCAGGGAAATGAACAGACCGTATGGCCTCATCATAAGAAATAAGATCATACTCACGTATCTCATCCTCAGAAAGATAATCTCCAAGCGGACTGATGCTCTCGAAAATGTTCTTCATTGTTCTTACGATCTGAGCATTCTTTAAGCCTGTCGCAAGTGGGTATACCGGTTGCATTGTGCCCTGTATCTTCATGTATTCTTCCGGCGTGTATGATTTGGGCTGTTCGAGATAAATATTGCCGTTCTGACTTTTCTTAAGAAAGCCCCGGAATATCTTTGTCGTCCCGGCAGGCATTTTGTTTCTGAGATATGGCTGGTTAAAATATGTGAGCCTGATCTGTCCGCTTGCATCAGCCGCTCTGAAGTAAGTCACAGCCTTACCCCCGGTGTGAAAAGTCGTCCCGCCGCCCACAATAAGCAGCTTCACCGACACGGTTTTCCCTGTTTCAAGTTCCGACAGCATTTTCGGCGCATCAAAACAATCATATGATCTCGGATAATAATGAATCATATCTCCTACTGTAATCAGACCGAGTTTTGCATAAAGAGCAGCCGTTTTGGCTCCGACGCCCTTGATATCAGATATAGAGCTTTCGCTGCTTAAGCTTGTTTTGACTGCCATCTCATCCTCGCAGAATCAAACATATGTTCTCTTATTTTACCATGTTCGATATGATTTGTGCGATAATATCTGAAAAATCTTCTTGATCTGCCTACAGCAAGGCGATATGACAGCAGAGAAAACGGGCCGCAGTAGAAAGGGTCAGAGCACACCAGACTGTACGCAAAAGTCTGTGATTTGCGTACATCGACATCGGGCACTTATGTCTTCACTATACCCTGGAATTCTGATATTCCAAGAGCTTAA
>JAAZDA010000381.1 GCA_012512995.1 Clostridiales bacterium
CTGCAGCGATCTGTGGCGCAAATATGATATTGAGCAAAATCTCGACGGCCGACATTATCATAGCAATTTTCATAGCATATACGAACAGTTCCTCTATTGCCCTCCGGTTCTTCTCGCCATTAAAAATACTGCCAAGCATAAGAACTGTTCCTGCGATCCCGGTAGGTATCATACCGATAAAACAACTTACCATATTCAGCACTGTCATGACAGCAACGGCGTCTGTACCTCCTGATTTCATCAGAAGAATATTGAGTGCAAAAGAGCGGAAAGCTATTGCAAGATTAAAAGCCACCTGCGTCGATCCCAGTTTTGCCATTTCAGGCAGACAGGCAAAGTCATAGTCGCCGGCATGCAGGTAAACAACAGGTTTGTGTTTCTCCGAATTGAGGACTCCGAAAAGAGCTGTGACCATTGCAAGAATGTTGCTGATTGAAGTAGCCAGGCCCAGACCGCCCATTCCACTCTTCATGACCTCCACAAAAAAGAGATCCAGCGCAAGGTTTGATATGATCATTACTGCAAGGCTGGTCTTGAGGACATCGTCCCGCCCATTCATCTGCAGAAAAGAAATGAACAGTGCGTACAGCATCATTCCGATCACTCCGAATGACACATTGTGCATATATGCAGTAAGCATTGTATGGCAGTTCCCGCTCGCGCCCAGCGTGGATGCTATCTAAGATGGCAGTATAAAAAGAACTGCACTGCTGATAACAGCAAACACTGTAAGAATAAGAGCGCATGTGGTAAATATTGATACGGTTTCCTTTGCTTTTCCTCTTCCTATACTGTTGCCGCACAATATCTGCGTTCCCGTTATGAACACATAGCACAGGTACAGAATGTTGGAAATCGGTGAATAGAACCCAAGCGCCGCCATTGCGTCAGATCCCAGAAGTCTGCTCGTCACGAGAGAGTCGATAAGTGAATTTAGCGTGAATACAAGACCTGCCAACATTTGCTGAGGAAGGACTTTTCTGAACATTTCTTCAAGAATTATATTTCTTGATGCAGCTGATTTTTTCATTTCGTCACCAATTCCGAACGTGAGAGACGTCCTTTTTTATTTTCATTACATTTATACGAATATATTTCAAAAAAGTCCTGAACAATCATCTTTGATCATTCAGAACTCCTGTATATCATCCGAAATAGTTTAGCTAATACTTACAGAGCCAATATCAGAACAAGTGTTCCGAGGACTACAAGTATTCCTATACATGCCATCATCATTGCGAATGTATAGTTTTCCGCGACCCTGTTTACAACATTGTTTGTTCCTTCACGCAGTGTCATTATTCTTTCAGAACGCTTCCCTGCCTCAGCTGTCCTCGGTCTTCTCTCACTCAATACCGTGCCTCTGGCAAAAGCAATCAGATAATCAAGACTGCATGCTATAACTCTTGCAGCTGTACCAAGGATAAGCGGCAACACTCTTGTAAGAAGCGGACGGTAAACTGCTTCCTCAAGGTCGAGTTTTGCCGGCCACAGATTCACATATTGCCCATTCTTTATAAACACTTTTCTAACGATGAACACATATACCAGTATGCCGATTGCAAGTGAGATCAGTCCTCCCTGCAGACTTTCCCATGAAAACGGTGCGAATTCGGATAACGCAGCAGTATCAACTCCGAAAGGACTCGTCATATATGATGCCAATTGTTTTGCCACATGGCTTATTCCCAGGATGAACATGAAAAGTGATGACCCCACAATAACGAGAGCACTGAGACCGTTCATTCCTTTTCTGTCACTGTCATACTGCTTCTGAAGAGCCACATCGCTGTTCTTCTCGACAAAGATCGCAATGAACAGTTTCAGCATGTACGCCAAAGTGAGTCCGCCCGAAATCAGGAACAGCCACTCTATCACATGAAGATTAGCAGCACCAACGATGATTCCTGTCAGCCCGCCCAGCGCGGATCCATCCGCACCTGTCAAAGCCCCGTTTGCATTTACTGCATTTATATATGTCACAATGCCCTCATGTAGCAATGTTTTGCTGAAATATCCGTTGAATCCCGGCACGCCTGAAATGCCGAGCGCACCCAGAGCGAACGCGACCTTGAGTGCATGTTTACTGCGGCCGAAG
>JAAZDA010000382.1 GCA_012512995.1 Clostridiales bacterium
ACTCACAGGAGACTGCGTGTGATATACGGCCCAGGATACGGCCTTAAGTATTCGAGTATTTACGGCAAGGGAACGGATGTGGAGATCAGGGTGCCGAGGCGGATCAGCGAGGCGGAGTGACATGACGCAGCGTGGCGCGTTGCGCCGCACAATGCCGGCCTGCAGGCCGGCGCAAAGTCTATGATGGGGCTGAATCAGTATTCGGCTCTGTACTCGCCAGGAGTCTCGCCGTAGACGCGTTTGAAGAGGCGGTGGAAGAAGCTGACGTTTTCGTAGCCAACTGAGACTGCGATCTCGGACGAGGGGAGCCTGGTGCCGCGGAGCAGGTAGCAGGCCTGGGTGAGCCGCTTGTTTTGCAGGAGCTCACGAAAATTACTGCCGGTACGTTTGTGAACGAGCCGGGATATTGTGTAAAGGTCAATGCCATTCTTATCTGCAAAACAGGTGAGGGTGGCATTTTTGTATTCTGTCTCGATGTAGGAGAGCAGTTTGATAATGATGTCTTCCTCATACGAATTGAAGGAGACTGTAATCTTTTCCGTGTGGTCCATGAGGTTCATGAAGAGCAGACCCATTGTGGTCTGCGCGATGCTCCGCTTGTTGGGAAAATCGGAGTACATGGTGAGGATCAGGTTTTCCATGAGGTTGCTGATCTCTGTGATGCCTGACACTGAGAAATAGAGGTAGTTGCCATCAGAATTTTTGTCAGTGAGGCAGGAGATGATGAAGTCGCGCAGAGCGCTGGATTCAGTCCCGATCATCTGGAAAGCAGTGTCAAAGAACTGCGGCAGGATCATGAAATTGACGGCGATGTCGTTGCGGCCTGCGGGCATTATCTCCTGTACTGCATGCTGATTCAGGAAGAGCAGATCACCTTCCTTCAGAACGATTTTTTGCCCATCGATGATGTGCGTAGTCGCGCCCTGGCACATATAGACGAACTCGACGAAATTGTGCGTGTGGCGCGGGAAATGCACGAAGCGCACATGAGGACGGATGTCTATGAGCTTTCCATTCTGAAGAACAAGTGACGAGTCAATGACATCACTTTTCCTGCCGGTGGGATTGTAGTAAAGAGTCCTGTCGATGTCCCTGTGTCCGGCTAATATGGCTTTCTCTTCATCTGTTATTGCGTCGAGACGCGCGAGCAATTTTTTGTCCATATACTGAATATAGAGCAGGGGACAGTATAATGCAACAATCAGCACTGAGAATGCGCAAAAACGGACATTGATTTGCTCAAATTAGGACATTATAGTGCAAGAATAGACATGATACACTTATGACAACAATGAAAGAAATTCGTATACCACAAGCTTATTTAGTTCGGCTGAAAGCCGGAAAGGGGTTACAGACATGACAATCAAAGAGAGATATGAAGATGCAAAGACATTGTACGCGGGAGTTGGTGTAGATGTTGACAAGGCAATGGAGGACGCGGGTAAGATCGCTGTTTCCATGCATTGCTGGCAAGGTGACGACGTCACAGGTTTTGACCGCAAGGGACCGCTCTCAGGCGGGATCCAGACGACAGGAAATTATCCTTACCGCGCGCGTACACCGCAGGAACTTTTCGAAGATATTGAGAAAGTCCTGAGTTTCGTCCCTGGCAAACACCACAAACTTAATCTGCACGCAAGCTACGCAATATTTGATGAAGGCGAGTGGGCAGACCGCAACAAGCTTGAGCCCAGGCATTTCGCAAAGTGGGTCGAGCTCGCAAAGAAGAATAATCTTGGCCTTGATTTCAATCCTACGCTTTTCTCACATCCGCTTGCTGAGGAAGCAACACTATCATCAGAGAATGAGGAGATCAGAAAGTTCTGGATCGAGCATTGTGTCGCATCAATCAGGATTTCCGAGTATCTTGCTACAGAAACAGGTCAGCCCTGCCTCATGAACATTTGGATCCCCGACGGATTCAAGGATATCCCGGCTGATCGCAAAGGACCGAGAGCCCGTCTTAAAGATTCACTTGATCAGATCATCGCCACACCTTATGACCACAGCAAGGTCTATATTGCAGTTGAGTCCAAAGTATTCGGGATCGGTATGGAATCAATGACAGTCGGTTCTCACGAGTTCTATATGAATTATGCGGCGAAGAACAATCTTCTCTGCCTCCTTGATACCGGACATTTCCATCCGACAGAGAACGTAGCTGACAAGATCTCTTCGATGCTGCTCTTCAATGACAGGATGGCTCTTCATGTTTCGCGTCCTGTCCGCTGGGATTCAGATCATGTAGTTCTCTTCAATGATGACCTGCGTGAGCTGGCTGAGGAAATTGTCCGCAACGGCGCTGACAGGATCTTTATAGGAATGGATTATTTTGACGCTTCGATCAACCGCGTGTCTGCTTGGACGAACGGCATGAGAAATATGGAAAAAGCCCTGCTATACGC
>JAAZDA010000383.1 GCA_012512995.1 Clostridiales bacterium
AATATGGACCTGGGCTTGCTGCCGAATACTTCATTGATAATGAGAACGAGGATGGCGGTGATGGAGTTTTTGTAAACGGTGGCAATGAGCTTGGAAATCTTGATCAGGATGATATAAATTTGCTCTCAGATGTTACGCCATTGCTTAAGACTTTTGCTTCAAAGTACCCGCTTGCTATTGAGATGGGACGATTCCTGGCTTCTTCCTGCGGAACATATTACAGCGAAGTGAAGGATATAAAGAAAAATGCAGATATTACATATGCAATCTGTGATGGCGGAATTCATCAACTCAAGTATTATGGGCAGATGATGGCGATGCAGATTCCTGTCATCAGAGTAATGCGCGATGGGAAAGAAATGACATCAGAGCTTTCAAGTGCTGAAGAATACTGTATTTGTGGCAGTCTCTGTACAGTGGCTGATGTACTGGTGAGAGAAGTGAAGCTGCCAAAGCTGCAGGTGGAGGATGTAATTGCGTTTGAGAAATGCGGAGCATACTCAGTGACTGAAGGGGCAGGGATGTTCCTTTCAAGAGACCTGCCAACTGTTTATATAAAGCATGATAATGGAGTTATTGAGACTTGCCGTGAGCATGTGCCAACGAATCAATGGAATTATTGACCGGTTTGGTTGACGAAATCGGCAAATGACTTTATTATTATATAGATGTTGAATTTTGATGGAGAGAGTAATGGCTGAGACAGTTTTGACTTTGCCTGAGACAGGGCTGTCGCATATAGTAGTAGCTTGATCAGTCAGAATTTGCACAATGAAAACTAAATAAGGAGGTGCTCCTGTATTATGCTGGGTATTATCATTGCTGTGATAGTATCCCTGGTCATCGCAGTTCCCCTTACTTTTGCATTTACCCGTAACAGCTTGAAGAAACAGAACGAGCAGAAGATCGGTAGTGCGGAAGAAAAGGCAAGAGCGATCATCGATGAGGCACTTACTACTGCTGAGACTAAAAAGCGCGAGGCGCTTCTTGAGGCGAAGGAAGAGAATATCAAGACCAGAAATGATCTTGAGAAAGAAATCCGGGATCGAAGAAGTGAAGTACAGCGCAATGAACGTCGGATCCAGCAGAAGGAAGAAACCATCGACAGGAAGTCTGATGCTCTCGAACGTAAGGAACAGAGCCTGACTGCAAGGGATGAATCACTACAGAAACAAAAGGAAGAAATTTCCAAACTTAGCGAACAGAAAGTACAGGAACTCGAACGAATCTCAGGTCTGACCTCCGAACAGGCAAAAGATTATCTACTCAAAACTGTTGAAGAAGATGTAAAACATGATTCCGCTGTCATGATCAAGGAAATGGAAGCGGAAGCAAAGGAAGAAGCTGACAAGAAGGCCAAGGAATATGTGGTAAGCGCTATTCAGAGATGCGCTGCAGATCACGTGGCTGAATCTACGATATCAGTTGTTCAGCTTCCAAATGATGAAATGAAGGGCAGGATCATCGGCCGTGAGGGACGTAATATCAGGACCCTTGAAACGATGACAGGCGTAGATCTAATTATTGATGATACGCCGGAAGCGGTAGTTGTTTCGGGTTTTGACCCGATTAGACGTGAAATCGCACGTATTGCACTCGAAAAGCTCATCGTTGATGGAAGAATCCATCCGGCGAGAATTGAGGAAATGGTCGAAAAGGCCAAGAAGGAAGTTGACGCAAGAATTAAGGAAGAGGGCGAGGCAGCGACTCTTGAAGTCGGTGTACATGGTATTCAGCCTGAACTTGTAAAGCTTCTCGGCAAGATGCATTTCCGTACCAGTTACGGCCAGAATGCTCTCAAGCATTCTATTGAAGTAGCACAGCTCTCCGGACTCCTTGCCGGGGAACTCGGACTCGATGTCCGTCTTGCTAAGCGTGCAGGTCTCCTGCATGATATAGGCAAAGCGGTCGATCACGAAATGGAAGGCTCTCATGTACAGCTCGGCGCTGAACTGTGCCGCAAGTACAAAGAGAATCCGGTTGTTATCAATGCTGTAGAATCGCATCACGGTGACGTAGAGCCCACAAACCTCATTTCCTGCATTGTGCAGGCTGCTGATACTATTTCTGCGGCTCGTCCTGGTGCTAGGCGTGAGACACTGGAAACATATACAACAAGACTTAAACAGCTAGAAGATATAACCAACAGTTTCAAGGGAGTAGCTAATTCTTATGCCATTCAGGCTGGCAGAGAGGTTCGTGTAATGGTAGTTCCTGAGCAGATCAGTGATACTGATATGGTTCTGCTCGCACATGATATTTCAAAGCGCATTGAAAGCGAGATGGAGTATCCTGGACAGATCAAAGTAAATGTTATTCGTGAATCACGAGTGACGGACTACGCGAAATAATGTAAAATGGGATGCGGTGTGTGAGATTTCACATGCCGCATTTATTATGAGATTATTTGGGGAAGATCATTAATGCCGGAATACTATTCTTTACAATTCATGCTGTTCATGATCGTAACAGTGATGGTCTACTATTATCTTGGAAAGAAAAAACCGGGATTACAGTGGGTCTGCCTTTTTGCGGCAAGTATGCTTTATTATCTGTGGAGCGGGACTTTCTATATTTTTTTTATACTGGCAACCGCGTTTACTACATGGATAGCCGGTATCCTTTTTGAAAAAATCAATACCAGCAGTAAAGATGAGATGGTAAGCATTCCCAGAACTGCTAAAGAGCAGAGAGATAATGTTAAGAAGAAATATAAAGGTCGCAAGAGATTTGTTTTGATAGTAGTAATTCTGATAAGTTTTGGCATTCTGGCTTTCATCAAATATGTTCCGGAGGGCTGGCGCCCAATTAAGGGGCTACTGCTTCCTCTCGGTATTTCATTCTATACTTTCCAGTCTGTTTCATATGTAATTGATTCTTACAACGGGGATTATCCACCGGAAAAGAATTTCCTGAAGTTTCTCTTATTCATTTCATATTTTCCACAACTGCTGCAG
>JAAZDA010000384.1 GCA_012512995.1 Clostridiales bacterium
GTAACTGAGGTGGAATTGTCCGCCACCACCTCCATCAAATTCAGCAATAATTATTATATGGGCATCGGCGGATCTTTCGGGTACAGTCCATCTGAGAAACAGTGGCTCTATGCGCTGAAGCTCTTTTTCTAAATAAAACAAGAGGGTGACTGTAAAAAAGCCACCCTCTTTCATATTGAGTCAAAGTACAAAACTGATACTATTTCTTTTTCTTGTTCGGCTGATCGAGCTCAAGAGCAGGATTCCGGTTAGATGAAGTAGCAAGCAGAAGCGAAACGACGACAGCTACAATACCCAGACCGATGAAGATATATTCGGCTCTGACAGCAGCGGAAAGTTCCTGTGCGTGATTGCCGGCTTCAATGACATACTTCTTGAAAATGCCTCCCACAAAAATAGGAACGAGCAGCATACCCATATTCTGAATCCAGTAGATCAGAGAATATGCAGTACCGAGATTCTTCTCAGGGATAATCTTTGGAACTGACGGCCACATAGCCGCAGGGACAAGCGAATAGCCTATACCGAGAAGAGAAATAGCGAAATATCCACAGAACTGTGATCCTTCAGGAGCAAATGCGACAAGTAAATGTGCAACCAGGACCATTACAGATCCGGTGATCATCCATCTTGTACCTTTACCGATATAATCGACAAGGAGACCAAACAACGGAGTAAAGAGTACCGTAAAGAACGGTATCATCGCTACCATCCACTTGGCAGTATCAATAGGAA
The DNA here is from genome assembly GCA_012512995.1 of Clostridiales bacterium. Classification (GTDB taxonomy): domain Bacteria; phylum Bacillota; class Clostridia; order Lachnospirales; family Lachnospiraceae; genus CAG-791. Next base: position 736 of record JAAZDA010000384.1, read on the forward strand.
TATCAAATCGAGGAATCAAAATCGATGTCGCAAACTTCTTGAAAGAAATAATGCAGCAGTAGAAAAAGACACAAAGCAATGAAATCAGAATATAGTGCTTGTTTGTCAGCACTTTGAATATATCTGAAAACTTGAACTTATCCTCTTCTGTAACCTCTTTCTTGTCTGTCTCGCCGGTCTGTTTGTCAAGCTTTGCATCCATAGTGATAAAGACACTCCACAGCACAACTCCAACCAGCATAAGCACAAGACCGAGAAGTGCAGGCTTATTAGTCTGAATAAACGGATAAATGACACCTCTTGCATCAGGATTCTGAGCAACAACAAGAACCGGAGAAAGCACAAATGCCATCGCAGTACCAAGACGTGCGATAGACAACTGAAGGCCCATTGCAAGTGCCATTTCTTTCCCTTTAAACCATTTGGCAATGGATCGTGTCACCGCGACTCCGGCAATTTCACTGCCAAGTCCGAAGAACATACATCCGATGTATGCAAGGATAAGCGCAGGTTTTGCGACAAAACCTCCCATCCATGCACAGAAAGCGCTTCCGGCAAAACTGCCTGAAATAGCATACGCAACAATAGCCGCGCCGCCAACCATCATTCCAACAAAAAGAGAACCGGTAAAACGGCCACCCCATTTATCGAGAAGCATACCGCATATAATCAGGCCACCCCATACGCAAAGGAATGAATACCCGCCTGCATAGAATCCATAATCCTGTGAATTCCATCCTAACGCAAGCAGTTCAGGTGTTTTGAAAAGATGTGATAAAGTCGAGAACATGTCATCGAAGAAATAGGAAGCGAACATGGGTACTACCAGACAAGCAAGTACAATCCACCTCGCGCTCTTCGAATCCCTTAAAAATTTAATTGCTTTATTCATAGATATGTTTAAAAAATAATGCTACTTTTGGATGTTCGGCAATTCAAGTCCGATACCCTTTTTCTTATCGACTGCCTTAAGTACAAAGCCCAGTATCAGAGCGGCTATGCCAAGACAGGCCAGCATCAACAGAGGATTTGTATAATTATACGATACAGCTGCAGTTTCAGGTGACATTACACCATCCTTGACAGCCTGAACGATCTGAGGATTTGATGAATCCAGAATCTTGCCAATCAACAGCGGGAAGAGCCATAATCCGATATTCTGAATCCAGAAAATAAGGGCATAAGCAGATCCGATAACCTTGCTGTCAACAAGTTTTGGAACAGAAGGCCAAAGAGCGGCCGGTACAAGTGAGAATGACGCTCCCAAAACCAATATTGTAAGATACGCCACAATTATTCCATAATCGCTGCCCTTGAAAACAGGAAGTACAAATGCAAAAGTCAAGTGACAAATAATCAACAGAATAGATCCAAACATCAACATTGATGCGGCCTTCCCCTTGTTATCGACATACTTGCCGAGAATAGGAGTGATACCTACTGCAAGCAGTGGAAAAACAGAGAATATCGACTCTGCAGATTGACGCATATATCCCATCCAGCAGAATGTGACAAGTGAAATGACGGCCAGAAACAACAGCGA
>JAAZDA010000385.1 GCA_012512995.1 Clostridiales bacterium
CAATAAGGATAAAAAAGCGTTTACGGGCATGTCGGTTTTCGACAAACTCGTGGATATAGTTGCAATCTCAATGTCGATCTCAGCAGTACTCATAACGATGTATGAAGCATGCGTTCGCGATTTTTTCTCAAGGGAGTACAGAAAGAGGAGCAGGCTCTCATATTCTTCAGGAGACTCTTCAAGACTCTCGATAGCATGTCCATTCCGGAGATAAAAGGTGAACATGTGTATATAAGCCTGGGAGCCGTTTTCTATGATGGAACTGAAGGTGTTAAGTTCGATGACCTGTACAGACAGGCTGACATAGCTCTCTACAGGAGCAAGGGAACAAAAGGGTACTCAGCCAACATATACAACGGCGGAGAGCGCATCTGAGATGGACATAATCAAACTCAAACTCAAACTAACACTTCAGTATGGAAAAGAAAAATCCATCGTGATATCTTGACAAGACATTTCATATAGGGCATAATTCTCTTCAATAAAATACCTGTATACAAATATACAAACTGAGCGGCAAGGGAGTCGCGGCGGGTCTGTCCCGCTGCGCCCTGCCGTTTTTTATTGCAACAATACTTGTATTTTGCCGGTATCTGAACACCCATACAGTATACATTCGAGGAGGCCTGAGGATGGACCATAATACGATGACAGCTGTCAATCAGAAACAGAGCATAAATGCTCCGACGGACGGAGGTTTTGGCGTGCCTGCAAACTGGCATGGCAGGACGCTTTGCGACGATGAGATCGAGCATGATGCGTGTGGCATAGGTACCGTCGTAAATATTGATGGGCACGCTGATTACAGGACTTTGGATGATGCACTTTCAATCGTTGAGAAACTGGAGCACAGAGCAGGTAAAGATGCTTCCGGTAAAGTCGGTGATGGTGTCGGCATCCTGACACAGATCTCAGACAGATATTTCCGAAAAGTCTGCGCTGCAGAAGGAATAAAACTGCCGAAAAGACCGGCGGCAGGTGTTGTAACAGGCAAGGGTAAGAATGCTGCAAGTTCAGGCTCCGCCTACTCAGGCGACTACGGTATTGGTATGTTCTTCTTCCCGGAGGATGAGCTTAAGCGTACATTTGCAATGAGAATGTTCGAGGTCATTGCGAAGAAGAACAATCTCACATTCATCGCATGGCGCAAGGTGCCTGTCCATCCGGAGATACTCGGCGATGCTGCCCGCAATTGCATGCCTGTAATATACCAGTGCTTCCTGACCAGACCTGAAGCGGCAAACACAATACAGACTGGAAGCGAAACACAGGATACAGATAGCAGATTCAGCGATGCATTTTGTTTTGACAGGATACTGTATGTATGCAGGCGCGAGTTCGAGCAGAGCTCGGAAGATACTTACATTTGTTCTCTGTCATGTCGCACGATCGTTTACAAAGGGATGTTCCTCGTGAAGCAGCTGCGCGCTTTCTATGATGATCTGCAGGATAAGGATTATGAGACTGCAATTGCCATGGTCCATTCGAGATTTTCGACCAATACGACGCCCAGCTGGGAGAGAGCGCATCCGTACCGCATGATTGCGCACAACGGCGAGATCAACACGATACGCGGCAACATAGACAGAATGCTCGCGCGTGAAGAGACGATGAGCTCACCGTTCCTTGATAAGGAGGCGACAAAGATATTTCCTGTCGTTGAGAGGAGCGGATCTGATTCTGCCATGCTCGACAATACGCTGGAGTTCTTCTATATGAACGGGCTTGACCTGCCACTTGCTGTCATGATGCTGATTCCTGAGCCATGGCGCCATGACAGATTTATGGATGATGATAAGAAAGATTTCTATCATTATTATGCGACGATGATGGAGCCATGGGATGGCCCGGCGGCGATACTATTCTCTGACGGAGACATGGTAGGTGCTACTCTCGACCGCAACGGACTGCGCCCATCGCGATATTACATCACTGATGACAACCGCCTTATACTTTCATCTGAGGTCGGCGTTCTTGATATTGCGCCTGAACACATTGTGAGAAAAGACAGGCTCCGTCCGGGCAGGATACTTCTCGTTGACACGAAAAAGGGCCGTATCATCACGGATGACGAGTGTAAGAAGTACTATGCGGGCAGGCAGCCTTACGGCGAATGGCTGGATCAGAATCTGCTGCATCTCAGCGGCCTCTCGATTCCAAACCGCAAGATTCCGGTGAGCACTCAGGAAATGCGGGATAAATTATACAAGGTATTCGGCTACACATATGAGGATGTCAAAGAATCAATACTTCCGATGGCCACGAACGCCGTGGAAGCCACGGCTTCGATGGGACATGACGTGCCGCTCGCTGTTTTGTCAGAGAAGCATCAGCAGCTTTTCCATTATTTCAAACAACTCTTCGCGCAGGTCACGAATCCGCCTATAGACTCGCTTCGGGAGAAGATAGTCACAGACACAACGGTTTATATAGGCTCTGATGGCAACCTCCTTGAAGAGAACGGGCAGAACTGCCGCGTCCTCGAGGTCAACAACCCGATACTGACAGGTGTCGATCTGATGAAAATAAAGTCGCTGCATCAGCCGGGTTTTGACTCAGCGGTTATTCCGATCCTTTATTACAAGAACACCTCGCTTGAGAAGGCACTCGACCAGCTTTGTATAAGAGTCGATCATGCTTTTGCGTCAGGCAGCAACATAATAATTCTGTCCGACCGCGATGTCGACGAGACACATGTGCCGATCCCGTCACTCCTTGCGGTCTCCGCAGTTGAGCAGCACCTGGTCCGCACGAAGAGGCGTACTGCTGTCTCGCTCATAATTGAGAGCGGCGAGCCGCGTGACGTCCATCAGTGCGCAACACTGCTTGGCTTTGGCGCACGGGCAATTAATCCTTACCTTGCGCATGAGTGCATCTCCGAACTTATCGACCTGGGGATCCTCGACAAGGATTATCACACGGCCATTGATGATTACAACAAGGCAATCCTCGGTGGTATTGTCAAAACAGCGGCAAAGATGGGTATCAGCACGCTGCAGTCGTATCAGTCAGCAAGAATATTCGAGGCCATCGGGCTCTCGAAAGATGTTATAGACAAGCATTTTACAGGCGTGGTGAGCAGGGTCGGCGGCATCGGGCTCGATGAGATTTAAGAGGGAGTCAAATGGCGCCACGATCATGCCTTTGATCCG
>JAAZDA010000025.1 GCA_012512995.1 Clostridiales bacterium
GATGGCGGCTTCGATGGCAAGGGGCATGACCATAATTGAGAACGCGGCAAAGGAACCTCATGTCGTAGACCTTGCGAACTTCCTCAACAGTATGGGCGCGCAGATAAAGGGCGCCGGAACTGATATAATCCGTGTCAGAGGTGTACAGAGACTGCACAGTACAGAGTATTCAATAATTCCGGATCAGATCGAAGCCGGTACATATATGTTCGCTGCAGCCGCAACACACGGAGATGTCACTATTCACAACGTGATTCCCAAGCATCTTGAGTCGCTGACGGCAAAACTTGAGGAGATAGGATGCGAGGTCGAGACATCTGATGATGCAGTAAGAGTCGTGGCAAACCGTCGCCTTCAGAGTACACATGTCAAAACACTTCCTTACCCGGGTTTTCCGACTGATATGCAGCCGCAGATAACCGTGGTCCTGGGACTTTCCGAAGGCACCAGCATAATTACCGAGAGTATTTTCGAGAGCAGATTCAAGTACGTTGATGAGCTGATCCGCATGGGAGCACAGATAAAAGTCGAAGGCAACACGGCAATCGTGAGCGGTGTCAGAGAGTATACGGGAACCAGTATTGTGGCACCGGATCTGAGAGCAGGCGCGGCGCTCGTCATAGCGGCACTTGCGGCAGAAGGTAACAGTGAAGTCCACGACATTAAGTATATCCAGAGAGGATATGAAGATTTCCCTGAGAAACTCCGCGCATTGGGTGCGGATATCAGGATCCTGGATTCAGATGATCCAGGGGTAAAGTCAAAGTCACAGATACATCTTGTGAGTTAACAGCAAAATGTAATAGTCATAATAACTGAATATCTTCAGGGCAGGGTGCGATTCCCTACTGGCGGTACAGTCCGCGACCCGGTTGCTGTGATGAATGAACATTCTCACATGATCGGTTGATTCGGTGAAACTCCGGGACCAACAGTAAAGGCTGGATGAAAGAAGAGGAAAAAATGAAAAACGGTATTGGTTCACAGGTAATACAGAATGCGATGTTTGTAGTGGTATGTCTTGTCACGGTCGCGGCATTGATATTGGTGGCATGGCTCTTCGAACGCATAATGAGAAAGAAGAACGGCGATAAAAGCCGGATACTCTCCACAAAAAAAATCGCCATGATTGGAATGTTCTCAGCAATATCAGGAATCCTGTATTGCTTCGATTTCGCACTTCCTATAGCTCCCACATTTTACAAACTGGATTTTTCTGAACTGCCGGCTCTTATATGTGGCTTCGCATTTGGCCCTGTAGCGGGCGTACTCGTCGAGTTTCTAAAAGTCGTAATAAAGCTTTTGTTCAAATCCACTTCAACAGCATTTGTCGGAGATCTTGCAAACTTCCTCATTGGATGCATGCTGGTACTGCCGGCATCTGTTATTTACGGATTCAAAAAGACGAAAAAGATGTCAAGAATAGCTCTTCTGACAGGAGTCATTGTCATGACGGTGTTCGGGACATGGTTCAACGCGGTTTACCTTCTGCCTACATTTTCGACATTATACGGTCTGCCACTCGATTCGATAATCGCAATGGGAACTGCAATAAACGGCAGTGTCAATAATATATATTCATTTGTGATAATAATGGTCGCACCGATGAACATTATCAAGGGCACTGTGGTATCAGTGCTTACACTGCTGGTCTATAAAAAGCTGAGCAGAATAATCAAGTGATCAACTATTCTTCTATGTGTTCCTGCCCCTGTGCGATGATGGTCCTGACATGATCATCTGCCAGGGAATAGAATATTGACTTACCTGCACGGCGGGCCTTGACGAGCTTGCTCTGCTTGAGGATCTGGAGCTGGTGTGATATTGCTGACTGCGTCATGTTAATTGCGTCAGCTATATCGCAGACGCAGACCTCAGATTCAAAGAGGACGAAGAGAATACGAATCCTGGTCGAGTCACCAAAGACCTTGAAGAGCTCGGCAAGGTCGCACAATTCATTTTCATCAGGCATTTTTATTTACTCCTTTTATATGCAGTGCTCGAATAGAATTGATCACCGCGATTACCATGACACCTACATCGGCGAAGATCGCAGCCCACATGTTCGCAATACCCAGAGCGCCGAGCACAAGACATATCATTTTCACTCCGATGGCAAAGACAATATTCTCATAGACTATCCTGAGGCATTTGCGGGATATCATTATCGCAAGCGGGATTTTGACCGGGTCGTCGTCCATGAGGACAATATCAGCAGCTTCTATTGCGGCGTCGGAGCCGAGCGCTCCCATAGCTATTCCGATGTCTGCTCTTGAAAGTACAGGAGCGTCGTTAATGCCATCTCCGACAAAAGCAAGTTTATCTTTACTCTTATCAGTAACATCAAGAAGCTCTTCGACTTTTGCTACTTTTTCATCGGGCAACAGCTCGCTGCACACATCTGTTATTCCGAGTTCCCCGGCTATTTCGTCAGCTACATTTTTCCTGTCACCTGTGAGCATCACAAGCTTTGAAACTCCAATACCATGAAGTTCTCTTACGGCTTCTGCCGCAGTGGGCTTTATACAATCGGCTATCAGAATATGGCCGGCGTATTCGCCGCCTATTGCGACATGAATTACAGTGCCGGTCTTGTGGCAGTCGATACTGGCGATACCTGACTGTTCCATGAGCTTAGAGTTGCCGACCGCTACACTTGTTTTGTCGACATTCGCTATGACACCACAGCCACTGACTTCCTTTACATCACTTATACGGTCAGGATCTATAGCCTTGCCATAAGCTTTCTTGATGCTGGCGGCTATGGGATGCGATGAAAAACATTCGGCGAGCGCAGCATATTCAAGTACTGCGGCCTTTTCGCGAGTGTTGTGATGGACACCTACAACTTCGAAGACACCCTTTGTCATAGTGCCTGTCTTGTCGAATACTATTGTTTTGGTCTGGGCAAGGGCTTCAAGATAATTTGATCCTTTTACCAGAATGCCATAGCGGCTTGCCCCACCTATACCGGCGAAGAAAGTGAGAGGTATGCTGATGACGAGCGCGCAGGGGCAGCTGATAACAAGGAATGTCAGCGCACGGTAGATCCAGGTGCTCCAGTCAGGAGACAGAGACATGAACAGCATTCTTATAAGTGGAGGGACAACAGCCAGAGCAAGTGCACTGTAACAGACAGCCGGAGTATAGTATCTTGCAAATTTTGTTATGAAGTTTTCGGATTTCGACTTGCGGGAGCTGGCATTCTCTACAAGGTCGAGGATCTTCGATACCGTGGATTCACCGAATTCTTTTGTTGTACAGACATGCAATACGCCTTGGAGGTTAACACAGCCGCTTATAATGTTGTCACCGATTGTTGCACTGCGCGGCATGCTCTCTCCTGTCAGGGCACTGGTATCGAGCGATGACGAGCCTTCAGTTACAACACCGTCGAGAGGAACCTTTTCGCCGGGTGCGATTATAATGGTTGAGCCGATTGCTACCTTATCAGGGGCTGTTTTTACTATTTTTCCATTATCTTCAACATTAGCATAATCAGGTCTGATATCCATGAGCTCGCTGATGTTCCTGCGGCTTTTCCCTACAGCATAATCCTGAAAAAGTTCACCAATCTGATAGAAGAGCATGACTGCAACGCTCTCAGAATGCTCGCCGAGAGCCATGGCGCCGATAGTGGCGATTGCCATAAGGAAGTTCTCGTCGAATACCTCATGCCCAAGAATTCCCTTTATTGCGCGGAACAGAACATCGTAGCCAATGAGGAAATACGGGATGAGGTAAAGGATTGACCTGATTGTTGTTGAAAGTGGGAGGAACTCAATAAGAATTACAAGAATAGCTGTTATTATAATTCTTGTCAGATTTTGTTTCTGTTCTTTATCCATCTTACAGACTTGTCCTTTCATAGTGAAAACATATGAATATTCAAACGAATGTTCATATGTTCATTATAAAGAACAATATAGGATTGTCAATTGGATATTTGATATAAGACTCTTATTCACCAATATGGTCTATAACAGTCCGATTGACCTTTCTGAAAAAGAACATAGTAAGAATAAACGATAGAATATCTGAAATCGGGATGGCAAACCAGACAATATTAACATTGCCGGTGCGTGAAAGGAGATATGCAACAGGAATCAGCACGATCAGTTGCCTCGCAATAGACACACTTAGTCCGGCTACAACAAAACTAAGGCTGATTGTTCTCATGGCCGGAACACCGATCTCAAGCATGGCAGGAGAGAAAGTGTGGCCTGCGTGTACTCACATTTACCGACGGTGACGAGATCGCGGAAAAATATACCGGAGAGTACGACATAATCTTTATGGACATTCAGATGCGCTTCATGGATGGAATGACAGCGGCTGAGAAGATAAGGAAAGTCGACAGTGATGTGATAATAATGTTCCTGACGAACAGGACTGATTATGCCATTCGGGGCTATCAGGTCGATGCGCTCGATTATGTTGTGAAGCCTGTGAGCTATTTCTCGTTTGCGCAGAAGCTGGACAGGGCGCTGGAAAGAGTCAGTAACAGGCAGAAGAGCGTCGTGGTCCTGCAGACGAGATCAGGTGTCGTGAAACTTGACCCGGCGGATATTTACTACGTGGAAAGCGACAGACATAATGAACAACGCGAAAGCTGTCGCTTATGCAAGCCTTTGCGGACAGGCAGGAGCCGGCGCGGTCGTGGATGTTTTGACAGGCAACGTCGATGGTACAGAGATAGTACAGCTTTATATTTCCAGAAAGAAAGGTCATGAAGGCGTTTTCAGACCTGTAAGGGAGCTTAAAGGTTTTGCCAGAGTCGCTCTGAAGAAGGGCGAGAGCCAGAGCATTACAATACCGTTTGATGCTTACACATTCAGATACTATGATGTGAAGAACAACAAGTGGCAGATCGAGGGCGGGGACTGGAACATCTGTATAGGTGCTTCAGTCGAAGACATCATACTTCAGGGCAAGTGGCACACGGAAGGCATCATAGAAGATCCGTACGAAGGGAAGGAAATTTCTGATTATATCACCGGTAAGGTGGAAAATGTTCCAGATAACGAGTTCAGTGCCCTGCTGGGACACCCGATACCTGACAGAAAAGTAAAGATAGACAGGAACATAACATTCAATCAGCTCAATCACGGGCGCAGCTCACTGTTCTGGCTCATCTGGCTCGTCATGACCATGATGAAGAAGGCATCGGACCGCTCAGGGAAACCCAATCTGAATCTGTTGTTCATTTATAACATGCCACTGAGGGGGCTGGCAAAAATGACAGGCGGTTTCGTCAGTATGGGAATGGTAGATGCGCTGGTCATGGAGATCCAGGGCTTCTGGGTAATCGGGATCGTGAGATTCCTGATAGAACTGATACTCAACCTCGTGCGGAGCGCTTCGCTCAGTGCAAAGATCGCGGAATAATAAAGGAATATAGTCATCACCACTTATTGCAAAGGAGCAGCGCCGGAAGGTACTGCTTCTTTTGCAGAATGAGCAATGCAAGACTACAGATCGCAGGGTAAGACAGGCCGTTGCGTTATACTGCGGGCAAGTATATTATATGTATATACAGTTTATACATAAGCCTATGATGTATAGATGTAAGTTGTGCACAGGGAGATGAGGCAATGGAGGTCAATATGGATCAGGTAGTAATCAGGCCATGGGGAAACAGCCAGGGAATCAGAATTCCAAAAGCCATCCTTAAGAAAATGGACATAAATGTTTCGGATACCCTGCAAATAGAAGTAGAAAATGATGCCATTGTTTTGAAAAAGGCGTTTAAGCACCGGAGTTTTGAGGATCGGGTCGCAGAATACAATGGCGAGATATCAATCTGTGAATATGATTGGGGTAAGCCGGCAGGAAGAGAAATGTTTTAGATATATTGTTCGTGTCGTGAGAGATAGAAAATGAATTGTCTTGTAAAATGCCTGAAGGCGGGGAATGTACATGATGGATTTTTATCAGGGAGATATTATCAGGATTGCCGGACTGAATAGCACATTTATGATTGTGAGTAAAAACGCATTCATCAGGGCTGCGGAAGTTTTTCATGTGTGTCCGGTGTTGGAGAATTATCCTCAGGGACCGATACACATTGCCGTGGAAGGCAAGAACAAGACAAAAGGGTGTGTGATCTGCGAGCAGATAAAACTTATAGATCCGGCTGTGAGGACATGCAGAAGAACAGATCGGGTGTCATACGATATGATTATGAATGTCTCAGATGTTTTGCAGGGATTGTTTGAGTACGATTGAAATAATCATGGCGATATATCGATATACTCGCGCTCAGTCAGCGGAGACGCTGAAATTTTCTCGTACGGTGGAAACAATATAATGTTATTATTTACAAAGACTGCATCTGTGGATGCAAGCGTATTGAATTCAGGAGGTACTTGATGATTCTTGATACATTTTACGGCATACTGATCCCGTTCCTTGGTACGGCTCTCGGGTCAGCCTGCGTCTTTTTTATGAGAAAGTCGCTGAGCGATCATGTGATGAGGGCACTCACCGGTTTTGCCGCAGGAGTCATGGTCGCAGCATCAATATGGAGCCTGCTCATTCCGGCACTTGAGGATTCGGAATTCATGGGCAGCCTTTCGTTTATTCCGGCGGCCGTCGGCTTCTGGATCGGAATACTGTTCCTGCTCGCGCTCGATCACATCATCCCGCATCTTCACAGAGGGAGCGAGACATGCGAGGGGCCGAACTGCAAGCTGAAGCGCTCGACTATGCTGGTACTCGCTGTCACCCTTCACAACATTCCTGAGGGAATGGCGGTCGGCGTTGTCTACGCAGGTTACATGACAGGCAATTCAGGAATCACCGCAATGGGCGCGCTTGCGCTCTCGCTCGGAATCGCCATACAGAACTTCCCGGAAGGCGCAATTATTTCGATGCCTATGAGGGCAGATGGAACAGGCAAAACAAAAGCTTTTACCTACGGTGTTCTTTCCGGAATAGTTGAACCAATCGGCGCAATCCTCACCGTGCTCGCGGCGGGTCTTATTGTGCCGCTCCTGCCATATCTCCTGAGTTTTGCAGCTGGCGCAATGCTGTATGTTGTGGTAGAGGAACTCATACCGGAGATGTCACAGGGCGAGCATTCAAATATAGGAATTCTGTTCTTCGCTGTAGGATTCAGCATGATGATGATCCTCGACGTGGCGTTGGGGTGAAGGAGAAAGAGATAATGGGATTATTCACAAAGAAGTATCTTAGCAATACACGCAAGCCAAAGGGCTTCATGGGCAAAAAGATGGTGAGTGTAATGAATGAAGGCACACACCAGAGGCTCTCAGATTGGGGAATGCAGTATGTGAGTTTTGATGCAGGGGCACATGTCCTCGATATGGGTTGCGGTGGCGGAGCGAACATACAGAAAATGCTCGGAAAGGTTTCTGACGGGCATGTGTCAGGCGCTGACTACTCCGACATAAGTGTGGCAAAATCGAGAGAAGTCAATAAGGATGCCATAAGTGAGGGACGCTGCGATGTGGTAAGAGCGGACGTGACAAAACTGCCTTTTGAGGAAGGAACTTTTGATCTGATAACCGCATTTGAAACGGTCTATTTCTGGCCTGATCTGAACGTATCATTCAGGGAGATCGCGCGCGTGCTGAAAAAGGGCGGCATCTTCATGATAACTAATGAGTCGACAGGAACTGATGAGACATCGGTCCATTTTCATAATATAATTGACGGGATGAATCTTTATACTCCGGAAGAGCTGCGCAAGTACATGGAAAATGCCGGACTCGAAGCAGTGGATATCCATCAGGATGAGAAAGAACCGTGGATCTGCGTTACCGGCAGGAGACCTTTATAATGCATACATATGAAACAAACAGCGCGGATGAGACTTTCGCACTCGGAGAAAAGATGGGCAGGGCCGCCGTAAAGGGCGAGACATATGCGCTCCTCGGAGACCTTGGAGTCGGCAAAACAGTTTTCACGCAGGGATTTGCGCATGGCCTTGGGATAACTGAACCCGTCAATTCCCCCACATTTACAATACTGCAGGTCTATGATAAGGGAAGAATACCGCTGTACCATTTTGACGTGTATCGCATCGCCGATCCTGAGGAAATGTTCGAGATAGGTTTTGACGATTATATCAGCGGTGACGGTGTCTGCCTCATTGAGTGGGCGAATCTTATTGAGGAAATTCTACCGAAGAACACGAGGACGATAAAGATCGGGAAAGACAGAGACCGCGGTTTTGATTATCGCAGGATAACACTGACAGATGCGGAGGTGTGATGATGAAAAAAAGAAATTACAGAAGTAATTCCGTAATCACGGATTTGTTGGAACAATATGTTATAAAGATTCAGGCAATATATGGTCAACACTTAAGAATGGTCATTATGTACGGATCGTATGCCAGGGGAGACTATAGGGAAGATTCCGATATTGATATTATGATCCTTGTAGATGAAGATGATCTTTCCGTGAAGAAGTATCAGAATAACTTGTTTGATATGACTTATGATTTCAACCTGGATCATGATATTGAGATTAGCCCGATTGCTATAGGGGAACAAGGTTTTTACAAGTGGGTAGATGTTTATCCGTTTTACACAAATGTAAGTAGAGAAGGGGTAAGGCTATATGATGCAGCCTGAAGAGAAAGGCAGGAAAAGCGATCTTGTGAAATATCGTCTGGATTCAGCAGAGACCGATCTCCGTTCTTCAAGAATTCTACTGGATGCGGATGATTATAAAGGTGCAAACAACCGCGCATATTACTCAATTTATCATTCAATAGCTGCCGTTTTGGCGATGGATGGGGAAGCATACAAAAGACACAAAGATGCCATCGGGAATTTTAACAGGAAGTATGTTAAAAGCGAGATCTTCTCGAGGGAACTTGGCCGAAGGATTGGTCATGCTTTTGAAATACGGAATGCCAGTGATTACAATGATTTCTATATTGCTGTCCGTTCTGAAACGGAGGAACAAATAGCAACAGCTGAAGAGCTGCTGGCGACGGTGAGAGAATATTGCCAATTGCGAAACTATGGTGACGAGAATTGAAGCCACAATATCTGTATTTGCAGCGAAGGGTGTGACAATAAGATATCACAGCGCTTCCAGGCTGTGGGACTTGGAGATGATTACAAAAATATGTTATAGTATTCGAGAAGTTCTCATAAATATGAGACGAATAAAACAATATGGAGCATAGAGTCTTTCCATGTGCTCTGTGCTTTTTTATTTAGCCAAAGCTTATGCAACCCGCCCCATATCGTGAATACTATCAGGGGTGCATTTCCATAATAAACGTAAATACTGTATCAATTCAGGAGTACATATGAAAATTCTTGCTATTGAAACTTCCGGAAAAGTCTGCGGCACGGCGCTCCTTGATGGGGACACGCTTGTCGCGGAGTATAATGCTCAGTATAAAAAGACGCATTCGCAGAGTCTTGTGCCTATGATGGACGAGATAAAGCAGATGGTCGGGCTTGAGCTTGGAACCGTTGATGCCATAGCGCTCACGAAAGGCCCGGGGTCGTTCACTGGTATAAGGATAGGAGCCGCAACAGCCAAGGGGCTTGGACTTGCTCTTGACAGACCGCTCATACCGGTCCCGACAGTCGATGCCATCGCGTATAATCTATACGGAACAGGGGGTCTTGTCTGTCCGATAATGGACGCCAGGCGTTCACAGGTCTACACGGGAACATATGAGTTCACGGAAGCGGAATCCGGCAAAACAAGTGTTATGCGGACGATCCGCCCCCAGTGCGTTATCTCAATAGAAGAAACAGTTGATGCCCTTAATGAACTTAACAGAGATGTGATCTTCCCTGGCGACGGCGTGCCTGTCTACAGGGACAGAATTGCTGAAATGGCTGAATTCGGGTATTCATTTGCGCCATCTCATCTGGCACTTCAAAGAGCTGCAGCGACAGCGGAACTTGCGATGCAATACTGGAAAGAAAGCGGTGACAAATGTTTTGTCGACGCTGACTCTTTCAGACCGGAATATCTCCGGGTGTCGCAGGCGGAGCGCGAGCGCGCTGAAGGAATTGATACTTCAAAAGTCGTTAAGCGTGGAATAACAAATCAATGAATTTATCAGTAAGAAGAATGACAAAAGAAGATATTGCACAGGCTGTAGAGATCGAGAGGATATGTTTCTCTGAGCCCTGGTCTGAGGCGGATTATAATGAATCATTGCTCCTTGATTATGCAAAATACTATGTGGCTTTGCTTGGGGATGATGTGATCATAGGAATATGCGGAGTCAGGAATCTGGCAGGTGAAGGAGAAATCACAAATGTTGCCGTGAGACCTGATTACAGGGGACAGGGCATAGCACGAATGATGCTGGAAGAACTCCTTGGAAACGCAAGACGCGAGGGTATTCGTGCTTTCACGCTCGAAGTCAGAGCCGGGAACGCGCCTGCAATAGCTCTTTATGAAAGATTGGGATTCAGAACAGAAGGAGTGAGACCGGGCTTCTATTCAAAACCGAAAGAGGACGCACTGATACAGTGGCTTAGAGTGGAGGATTATGCTTGATATTTGTTTATTGGGGACCGGCGGGATGATGCCGCTGCCGTACAGGTGGCTGACATCGCTGATGGTCAGATACAACGGAATGAATATTCTTATTGATGCCGGAGAGGGCACACAGATCGCGATGAAGAAAAAGGGTTGGAGCCCGAAACCCATCGATGTAATTTGTTTTACCCATTTCCATGCTGATCACATAAGCGGTCTTCCGGGACTCCTTTTATATATGGGGAATTCGGACAGAACCGAGCCGCTTCTCATGGTAGGACCGAAAGGACTGGAAAGAGTCGTGGCAGGACTCAGAGCGATCGTGCCTGAACTGCCGTTTGAAATTGTATACAGAGAACTTACGGGCACTGAGGAGGAAATTGATTTCCCGAAGGACAGCGATTACCGTGATCTTCATATTCACGCTTTCAGAGTGAATCACAATATGCTCTGCTACGGCTACTCAATAATGCTCGACCGTATTGGTCAATTTGACGTAGAAAAGGCCATTTCACTGGGAATTCCGAAACAAAGCTGGAGCCATCTTCAAAAAGGTGAGCAGGTAACAGGAGATAGCGGAACAGTTTTCACGCCCGATATGGTGCTGGGCGCGCCGAGAAAAGGGCTCAAGGTGACATATACGACGGACACCAGACCGTGCGAGGCAATCGTCAGGAACGCTGAAGGTTCAGATCTCTTCATATGTGAAGGAATGTACGGTGAGCCTGACAAGATAGAGAAGGCCAAAGAACACAAGCATATGACATTCACAGAGGCGGCGGAACTTGCGAGGAAGGCTGATGTGAAGGAACTCTGGCTCACACATTTCAGCCCGTCGCTCATTCGCCCTGAGGATTTCATGGACGGTGTCAGGAAAATATTCCCGTGATCTTCAGCAGGGAGAGATGGAAAATCCGTCGATCTAAAGTTCGCGGACTGAATTAATGTAGAATGGAGAAGAATGCTTACAAAGAAAGACGTAACAATACTTGCTATAGAATCATCCTGCGATGAAACGGCAGCCGCAGTCGTCGTGAACGGCCGTGATGTCCTGTCAGATGAAATTTCATCGCAGATCGACATACACACGCTATACGGCGGGGTTGTCCCTGAGATAGCATCGAGAAAACACACGGAACGTATCAACCAGGTCGTCCGCAAATCGATGGAGACGCCCGGGAAAAGTTTTGAC
>JAAZDA010000386.1 GCA_012512995.1 Clostridiales bacterium
AATATGATATCGTATCCTGTCACAAGTACATCTGTAGGATAAAAGTACTTGAGATCGGCTGTCTGCTCCGGCCAGCCCAAAGTCTCGAACGGCCATAACGCAGATGAGAACCATGTATCAAGCGTATCCGGATCCTGTCTGAGGTGCCTGCTGTGACACTTGGGGCACTCTTCAGGCGCTGTTCTCGCGACTATGGTCTCACCGCAGTCATCGCAGTACCAGGCGGGTATCCTGTGACCCCACCAGAGCTGTCTTGAAATACACCAATCCTTGATGTTATCAGTCCAGTTGAAGTATGTCTTCTCCATGTTCTGTGGGATGAGCTTTATCTCGCCGTCTTTCACAGCATTAACGGCCGGCTTTATCAGTTCGTCCATCTTAACGAACCACTGGTCCTTCACCATGGGTTCGACAGTGGTGCCGCATCTGTCATGTGTTCCCACGTTGTGAGTGAGATCTTCTATGCTCACAAGAAGATTCATCTCATCAAGTTCCTTTACGATGGCATCCCTTGCCGCATAGCGGTCCATACCCTGATATTTGCCGCCGTTCTCATTTATCGTGGCATCATCATTCAGGATATTAATTACAGGCAGATCGTGACGTTTTCCGACCTCAAAGTCGTTGGGATCATGAGCAGGTGTGATCTTGACAACACCTGTCCCTTCCTCCATGTCGGCGTGCTCATCGCCAACTATCGGAATCGGGCGGTTGATTATTGGAAGCATCACTTTTTTACCGATAAGATCCTTATATCTCGGGTCATCGGGGTTCACCGCTACAGCTGTATCACCCAGCATTGTTTCCGGTCTTGTCGTCGCAAACTCCAGGAACTTTGTTGTGGATACTGTTCCGTCATCCTCGATAAGAGGATACTTTATATGCCAGAAATGGCTGTGCTGCTCCTTATACTCCACCTCGGCATCTGAAATGGATGTTCTGCACACAGGACACCAGTTCACAATGCGATTGCCCTTATATATCCAGCCCTTTTCATGCATTTTCACAAAGACTTCAGTGACAGCTTTGTTGCAGCCATCGTCCATTGTGAAGCGCTCTCTGTCCCAATCACATGATGAGCCGAGCTTCTTGAGCTGGTTCACTATACGGTGACCATATTCATCGCGCCATTCCCAGCATTTTTCAAGGAAGCCATCCCTACCGAGATCAGCTTTCGTTATTCCCTGCTTCTTGAGTTCATTTATGACCTTGACTTCTGTCGCGATTGAGGCATGATCCGTCCCGGGCTGCCATAGAGCTTCATAGCCTTCCATTCTCTTCCAGCGTATAAGAATGTCCTGCATGGTCTCATCAAGCGCGTGGCCCATGTGCAACTGGCCCGTGATATTCGGGGGCGGGATGACAATAGTGAACGGTTTCTTTTTGGAATTTACTTCCGCATGAAAGTATTTCTTATCTTCCCAGTTTTTGTATATCTTGTCTTCGATTCCCTTTGGATCATACGTTTTTGCCAGTTCTTTTTTCATGGGTTTCCTTTCCGCTTTAGCATAAAAAACGCCCTTCAGCTCCGGTATTACCGAAAACCAAAGGGCGTGTTGTTCACGCTGTACCACCTTTGTTCATGATCCGCATCTGTTGTCCGCGTATCACCTCATTATTCGCCATCATGGCTCCAAAGCGACCTTCTGCCGTTTCTCCCTGCGAAGCCTCTCAGCCATAGGGTTTCTTCTCTTTCAGGTGATCCGCGGATACTCTTCTTCTTCAACGTCTGACGGTGAAACAAGTTTACTCATAAATCGAAGGTAAGTCAACATTATATCATTTTTTTCATTTCATCATATACGAACTGTACCTTAGGTCCTACTATTACC
>JAAZDA010000387.1 GCA_012512995.1 Clostridiales bacterium
CTGCAGCACTGCGGTCCATGGCCGATGTCAGTAGCTGATGAAAAACCTTCCATCTGTGTGCCGGTCGCGTTCCCGTATAACGGAGCAATATCTGCAAGGGCAAAGAAGGGAAAACTCTCCATAATGCGTTTTGACGGAGACGGCGGAGAATATTCAATGCTTCTCGGACACGCCAAAGGAATTGACGGCCCTTACACGAAGGGAACATATCTCTGGATAGAAGTAAATGATCTGAAGCGTCTCGAGGCAAAGGTAGTTGAAGGACCTTACATTCACCATTGTGTGGCGGTCCATGCGGACATAGTGCCGATAATCTACGAAGCCTGCAAATACATCGGTGTAAAGCCGGATCTGTATGATCCGATAGAGGATAAGGTAAAGGCATATCTTCATGGCGAGGAGGTTGTTTTTGATGAAATATGAACTTAATGAACTCAAAACAAAAGTATGGGATCTGAGGAAAGACACCCTGGATATCATAATGGCCGGAGGTGGTGGACATATAGGCGGAGACATGAGCGTTATTGATGCGCTGTCAGTTCTGTATTTTCGCCAGATGAACGTTTCTCCTGAAACAGCAGATGACCCGGACCGCGATTATTATGTTATGAGCAAAGGTCATTCTGTTGAGGCATATTATGCAGTGCTTTGCGCTGCCGGGTTCCTGAATCTTGATGAGGTAAAGGCAGGGTTTTCGAAATTCGGGTCAGAATACATCGGACATCCCAATAACCACCTTAAAGGCATTGAAATGAACACAGGGTCGCTTGGTCACGGACTTCCTGTGAGCGTCGGAATAGCGCTGGCAGCGAAGATGGATGGTCGCCCATCAAGAGTGTACACGGTCATGGGAGACGGCGAGCTCGCAGAGGGATCGGTATGGGAAGGATTCATGTCGGGTCACATGTATAAACTCGATAATCTCTGCGCGATCATAGACAGGAACCACCTTCAGATATCAGGAAATACAGAGGATGTGATGGCTCAGGAAGTATTGACTGACAAAGTCAAAGCATTCGGATGGCATGTCGTATTTGTACAGAACGGCAATGATGTGAGCAAGCTTGACGCGGCATTCGAAGAAGCCAGGAACACCAAGGGACAGCCTACCTGCATCATTTCCAATACGGTAAAGGGATGCGGATCATCTGTTATGGAGAATAAGGCTCCCTGGCACCACAAGGTACCGACAACTGAGGAATATGATCAGATGATAAGTGATTTTGCAGAACGTAAGGAGGCAGCGGCAAATGAATAAGATAGCAAACAGGAAAGTGATCTGTGATGTACTCATGGAGCATGCCGCGACAGACAAGGACATTGTTGTCCTCTGCAGTGATTCGAGAGGATCGGCATCTCTGACACCGTTCTTTGAAGCTTATCCGGCACAGGCAGTGGAGGTCGGTATTGCTGAGCAGGATCTTGTGGGTATTTCAGCCGGACTCGCTCATTGCGGCAAGAAACCATATGCAGCATCTCCCGCAAGTTTTGTTTCGACAAGGAGCTATGAACAGGCCAAGATCGACTGCGCGTATTCAAACACGAACGTTAAGCTCATAGGCATAAGCGGCGGAATAAGTTATGGAGCGTTGGGCATGAGCCATCATTCCGCGCAGGATATAGCAGCAATGTGCGCAATACCGAATATGAGGGTATATCTCCCCTCAGACAGATTCCAGACACGCTGCCTTACCGAGGCACTTCTGAAGGATGAGAAGCCTGCATATATCCGTGTCGGGAGAAATCCCGTCGAGGATGTTTATTCCGAGACCGACTGCCAGTTCGAAATGGACAGAGCGACAAAGATCGGCGAGGGCACAGATGTTACCATCATAGCCTGCGGCGAAATGGTAAAGCCTGCTGTTGATGCGGCAAAGGTACTTAATGAAGAAGGAATAAGCGCAGGAGTGCTTGACATGTTTTGCCTGAAACCGTTTGACAGAGAAGCTGTCATCAATGCGGCAAAACACAGCAAAGCGATCGTAACGGTGGAGGAACACTCTCCATTCGGAGGCCTCGGCGCAATGACAGCCCAGGCAGTATCAGCAGAATGCCCCAAGAAAGTGCTCGAGATCGCACTCCCGGATTCACCGGTGATAACAGGCACATCGCAGGAAGTCTTCGACTATTACGGCATGAACGCGGAAGGCATCGCGAAGAAAGCCAGAGAAGCATTGAGGTAAGAAAAGAATCAGCTGCTGTTCACAGGTGACTTTATATCATGAAAGGTTCTACTGGATTGCTTGAATCAATGTCTTACCTGTGAAACGCGTGGCACATCAACATTCACAGGTAAGTAAGCAAGTTTGGAATAATCAACATCTGGCGTCTTACCTGTGAAACGTGAGGCACATCAACATTCGCAGGTAAGTAAGCAATTCTGGCAATTCAAGGTAATCCAACAGAGTCTGGTGAACCTGTGAACAGCACAAGTTAATCGCAAACACAAGGGGTTATTCTATGGGAAAGTATATTCTGGGCATAGACCAGAGCACGCAGGGAACAAAAGCTCTGATTGTAGACAAAAAAGGCAGGCTTTGCGCCCGCTGTGACATTGCACACAAACAGATGATAAGCAGGGAAGGGTGGATCTCGCACAACCCCGAGGAAATCTATGCCAATACGGTGCAGGTCGTAAAGAACGTTGTGGAAAAGGCCGGCATCAATAAGAATTCTCTTGTGGCAGTCGGAATAAGTAATCAAAGAGAAACTACAGCAGTATGGGACAGGGCGGGAAAACCGCTCTGTCCTGCTATTGTATGGCAGTGCGACAGAGCAAGGAGAGTGTCTGACAGACTGATGGAAAAAGGCTATGGTGATGTCGTGAGACAAAAGACAGGAATCAGTCTTTCACCATATTTTCCTGCATCAAAAATGGCCTGGATACTTGAGAATGTGAGCAAAGCAAGAGAGTCTGCCGATGCCGGAGATCTGATGCTGGGAACAATGGATGCATTTCTGGTCTACAGGCTGACAGGCTGCAGAGAATTCAGGACAGATTACTCGAATGCGTCGAGGACACAGCTGTTCAATATAAGTACACTTATGTGGGATGATGAGCTCTGTGGAATATTCGGTGTGCCGAAGAAATGTCTCCCTGAAGTGACAGCATCTGACGCTTGTTTTGGCGAAACAGATTTCGACGGATATCTTGATGAGAAGATCCCGATACACGGCGTACTGGGGGATTCGCACGCGGCACTTTTGGGTCACGGCTGCCTTGAGGCGGGAATGACCAAAACAACTTACGGAACAGGTTCTTCCGTAATGATGAACGTCGGTGAGAAGCCTGTTTTCAGTGAGAACGGGATCGTATCTTCACTGGCATGGAAGCTGGGCGACAGTGTAAATTACGTGCTGGAGGGAAACATAAATTATGCCGGTGCCGTCATAAGCTGGCTCAAGGATGATGTAAAGCTGATAGACAGTGCAGCGGAGACAGAGGCACTTTCGTATGAGGCCGCAAAGGAAGACGATTCATACCTGGTGCCGGCATTTACCGGGCTTGGTGCGCCATATTGGGACAGTCATGCAAGAGCGATACTGTGCAATATGTCAAGGACGACAGGCAGAGCCGAGATCGTTCGCGATGCTGTTGAATGCATCGCCTACCAGATCACTGATATTATTAAGGCAATGGAGAAAGATTCCGGAAGCAGAATAAAGGAATTATGTGTCGACGGAGGCCCGACAGGCAACAATTATCTTATGCAGTTCCAAAGTGA
>JAAZDA010000388.1 GCA_012512995.1 Clostridiales bacterium
AATAACTTATCAATATTGGCTTTTTATAATCTACTTGTCTTTGAAGCCATTGAAGCATGAAGTCTATAGCCATGATAGTGTTTCTTGCCGTATAAATTTATTTCTGCATTATTATTTATAAAAAGTATTGTTTATAACAATTTTTTGAGTTAATATTACTAAGCTGTGCTTTTTAGACGATGTATAGGAGCGCATGACTAAAGCGTTTGCTAAAAAGTCGGTGATATGCAGCGATGCGGCAAGAGAATGAAGAAGGCTATGATGTAAAGGAGAAAAGAACGGATGATGCACAAAAAAAGCAAAGCAAAAAACATTCTGCTCATACTTGCATTGGTGTTCTGTATCAGCGGAGCATGTCCCGTGGTTTCATTCGCCGCAGGCGTTGATCTGCCGGCCGGAGGTGTTGTGGCAGATGACATTCCGGGTGCGGCCGGCGGGTTCAGCACGGCGAAAAACTTCCACATCTTCAGTAACGAAGCGGAAGTGCATGTTCATACAAACGGAAACATTGCCACTGGGAACTTAATCGGTGATGTGAACTTTGGAACCAATGTGCACAGCGGGGGTGTCTTAAAAGACATCCATTATCTGAGGTCGGTCACACAGATAGCAAGCAGTTCTTTTGTGGCCAGTACCTTATCAAGAGGGCTGAAGGTGGTATTCGGTGCCGGAGTCAACCTTTCCTGGGTAGATAACGGGAACAAGCTGGCAGTTAACGGGACTGAACTGGGCAATGTGAAAAAAAGCGGTGAAGCTTTCATCGACAAGAACGGGCAAACATATATCGATTTTACGACAGTTTTTAATGAGCTGCGAGTCGACTCTGACGCTTTTGCGAGCAACACTCAAACAACAGGCGTTGCTATCAATTTCGGCGATCAAAATAACCGTGTCATTGATGTCTCCAATGCGAACGTCCTGGCGACGGGTGCTGTGAAGCTGACAAAAAGGAATGAGAACGGCACGAAAACCTTATCCGGCGCAACGTTTGACTTATACAGGACGGGGACGCAGAATCCCATTGAAATGGGCCTGGAGACGAATGAAAACGGGGAAATTACTGTAATTGGGCTTGCTGCAGGCGATTATTTTTTTAGGGAAACACAAGCCCCTGCTGGTTATGAGGCGATACAGCAGGAAACAAGCTTTCAGATTGCGTCAGCCAATACATCCAGCTCCGGCTATATTTATGTGACATTGACAAAAGCGCAGTTGGAACAGAGTACTCCAATTAAAATCACGGGGCTTAGCAAGAACAGGCCCGGTGTGATTGTCAATGTGGATATGCAGGGCAGCAACAGCCTTCATATAAATTCTCAAATCACTCTTGTGATCGACGGTGTGCAGCGAAATAACAAAGAAACAGAGGACTTTTCGGACGCTAAGCTCCTTTGGAACTTCCCGAATTCTACCCAGAATATCTATGTTGACCGTCCTTTTCTGGGGACAATTCTTGCCACCGGTGCTTATGTTGTAGCCAACCAGAATTTGGATGGAAGCATTATCGCCGATAGGGTTAACATCAATGGCGGCGAATCGCACCGATGGGATTTTCAAATGCAAGCCGACACGTCTGCTGAACCGGTTGAAGTGGAGGTCCGAAATAGGTTAAAACCTTATGGCGTGACGTTCTCGAAGGTCGCGGCGGGCCAGGGCGCAGAACTGGCGGGCGCAGAGATCACCGTCTCCGGAACGGATGTCAACGGCGGAGCCTTCAGCGAGACATGGACGTCTGAAGGTACAGCGAAGGTGCTGCAGCTGCCCGCAGGCGAGTACACGATGGCAGAAGACCAGGCGCCGCTGGGCTACGCAGTGGCCGCCTCGATCACGTTCAGGGTTGAAGCGGACGGAA
>JAAZDA010000389.1 GCA_012512995.1 Clostridiales bacterium
CGACCACCATTATCGTCGAATGATCCCTCTTCGCATTGGCGCATATCGGGCAGATATCAGTATCTGTCAGATTCTGGCATATTTTGCAATAATGCACATTTGCCTTGGCGTCAGTTATTGACGCAGCAAGCTTCTTAACTCTGGCATCAGACATGCTGATAATATAGAAAGCCATGCGTTGAGCCGACTTTCTGCCAATGCCGGGGAGTGCTGCGAGTTCATCTATTAATCTGTTAAAATGTCCGCTGTAAAGATCCATGGATCAGCGTCCCAGTCCCCCGGCCATTCCACCGTAAACCTGCTCTCCCGCATCGTCGACCTTCTTCATCGCTTCCTTGAGGGCAGCTACTATCATATCCTGAAGCATCTCCACGTCTTCCGGATCAACAGCATCAGGTGATATGGTAAGTTCTTTTACCTTCTTGTCTCCGGTGAGCGTTACCTTCACAGCTCCGCCGCCGGCATCAGCCGTAAATTCCTTCTCTTCAAGTTTCTTCTTGCTCTCTTCCATCTGGCGCTGCATGCGCTGTGCCTGTTTCATCAGATTGTTCATGTTCCCGGGCATTCCGCCCATGTATCCACCACCGTGTTTTGCCATGATCCACCTTTCATGTCTGATCTTTTGTTCTCAGACATCATCATCAACATCAATATCCATAGTTACGACTTTGCTCAAATCTATATGATTGTCATTGAAATTCTCACCACTGTCAAGGCATTTATACTCAACTGGTATTTGCTTGCCGGTTGTTTTTACTAGGAAATCTTCAAATCTTTTCCTGTTGCCTTCCCCTTCGCAGACGCGCCTTTTTATCATTTCATTAGGAAAAACAAGCTCAAGCTTTTTGCCGTCTGCGGAAAGACTGAGTTGTGCACTGCGAAGATATGTCTTCATGCTGCCATCCTGAACAGAAGACAGAATCTTAGACCAATCCTTCGCGACGGCTCTTATATCTTCAGGTACAGCAGATGCCGGGATCACCTTTGGAGGCGCACTGTGTGCGGCATTCTGAGAAGGTGCCATGGCAGTGTTACCGTTTACAGTCCGGGCGTCCCCTGATCCTGCTGGTCGTATTCCATCTCTTGCGGCTCTGTCAAGTTTTGCCTGGAGATCAGAAATGATTTGTTCGTCTTTGCAGACATTACTCTCCAATTCATGGAGCCTTCCCAGTATAGCATCGTGATCTGTGTCAGCTTCCGGTCTGCACACCCGGATTATCGCAGCCTCTGTAAGGATCCTCCTGTTAGCTGAGTACCTTATCTGTTCCATAAGGGCAGAAAAAACACGAATATCCCTGAGAATTTCCGGCATCTCGCTGTCTCTCTCATCAGCGAGCATGAGCTGCAGATTTTCCTTCGAAACATCGAGGTCTTCGGCTGTTTTTTCTGAAGCCTTGAGGAGCATCAGCGACCGCAGATACCATATGAGATCCGTGACAAACTGCGTGAGTTCACGCCCCTGTATCAGCAATTCATCAAGTTTTGACAGAGCTCCCGCAGCATCGCCTGTGTGCATCATTTTGTAAAATACGCTGAACACCGAGGTGTCAACAGCGCCAAGTATCTCGAGTGTGCGTTCGTATGTAAGGATCTCATTGCCGTAATTGAACGCATTGCACTGGTCAAGAAGAGAGAGCCCGTCACGCATGGAACCGTCAGCTGCGCCTGCAATATAGTGAAGGGCTCGCTCCTCGACATTCAGCTTCTCGCTCGTCGCCACTTCTTTGAGCCTGCCTTCTATTGTCTCTGTAGACAGTCTTCCGAAATCGTAGCGCTGGCATCTTGACAGAATAGTTATGGGAAGTTTGTTCGGTTCGGTCGTACACAAAATGAACACCGCATATTCCGGCGGCTCCTCGAGTGTTTTGAGGAGAGCGTTGAATGCGGGCGTTGAAAGCATATGAACTTCATCAATGATGAATACACGTTTTCTGCCGAGCGTCGGTGAATAGCCGACCGTATCTATTATGGCTCTGATGTCGTCTACGCCGTTATTTGACGCAGCGTCCATCTCGACCACGTTCAGATCCGCATTTCCCGCTATCGCGCGGCAGCTTTCACACTCGCCGCAGGGATTTCCGTCAACTGGATGCTCGCAGTTCACGGCGCGCGCAAAGATCTTGGCAATTGTAGTTTTGCCTGTCCCCCTCGTCCCGCAGAATAGATAGCTGTGGCTTGTGTGTCCTGATATGATCTGATTTTTGAGTGTTCTGACAATAGTATCCCGGCCTCGGACATCATCAAATGTCTGGGGCCGGTACTTGCGATACAAAGCCAGATAAGATTGATCTGACATGAATTGTAAATTCCTTTTCCTGTTAAATGCTATGCGTCGTCATCAGTCTCCGAAACTGATTCCGAGCATCTTGGCTTCTTTGATGATATCTGACTTAGGATCCACTGTCTTGAGCTTGCCTGCTACATCCTTAAGCGGTACCTTTGTCATCTCGCGGTTCTTGTAAGAAACCATGTATCCGAACTCGCCTTTGAGGATCATTTTGCCGGCTTCAGCGCCGAGACGGCTAGCGAAAACTCTGTCGTACGGGCAGGGCTGCCCGCCACGCTGTACATGTCCCGGAACTGTGACTCTTACTTCACGGCCTGTCTTCTTCTGGATCTGATCGGCAATCTCATATGAAACTGACGGGAATGTGTAGTTCTCAAGCTTTTTAGCATAATCCTTCTTGGAAAGCTTGGCATCGTCCTTCGAAATTGCGCCCTCTGCTACGCAGATGATCGTGAACCTGCTGCCTCTGGCATCTCTTTCCTCAATTTTGTCAATTACATTGTTGATGTCATACGGAATCTCAGGAATAAGTATGATGTCTGCGCCGCCTGCCATACCGGCATTGAGCGGAAGGAAACCGACTTTGTGTCCCATTATTTCCACAATGAAAACTCTTCCGTGTGATGAAGCTGTCGTGTGGATCTGATCAAAAGCTGTCGTCGCGATCTCAACTGCGGACTGGAAGCCGAAAGTCATATCTGTTCCATACAGATCATTGTCTATTGTCTTGGGAAGTGTGATTACATTGAGGCCTTCCTCGGAAAGCAGATTTGCTGTCTTTGTGGAGCCGTTGCCGCCGAGCATTACCAGGCAGTCAAGCTGAAGCTTGTAATAATTCTGCTTCATTGCCGCGACCTTATCGAGGCCATTCTCATCTGGCTCGCGAATTGTTTTGAATGGTACACGGCTTGTGCCGAGAATAGTGCCGCCGCGCGTCAGGATACCAGTGAAATCTGCTCCGGTGAGCATTCTGAATTTGCCATAAATGAGACCCTTATATCCGTCTTCAAAACCGTAGAACTCAACATCGTCTTTGGCGTTGTTGTAGATGCATTTCACGACGCCGCGCATTGCTGCGTTTAGTGCCTGGCAGTCGCCGCCACTTGTAAGCATTCCGATTCTAAGCATAATCTTCAGTATCCTCCTTATTGTCCATTATTCACTGCGCAGCCTCGTTCATCATTTTATCTCAGATGTTCCCTGCGCCCGAACACTTTTCTATTATACCGTAAATCGCAATGAGCGGCACTAAAGACTTACATTCTATTTGACAAAACACGCGCTCAGATGGATACTTATAAAGCGTTAAATGTAACGCACACGGAGGATTACCCAAGTGGTCGAAGGGGTCGCACTCGAAATGCGATAGGGCGGGTAACTGCTGCGTGGGTTCGAATCCCATGTCCTCCGCGCAAAAGACCCGCATTACCCATAACAGGTAATGCGCGTCTTTTCTTCTCAACGCACCCCGATCTCGCTGTCGTCGGTGCGGACAATGCTGTTTGTCTTTATGTAGTCTATGATCTCGTCCAGCTTTGTGAACGCACACGCGACGTAACTGTCAGCGGCGCCGTAATACAGCGCTATTCTCCCTGTCGCCGGATCATGTATAGTTGCACACGGGAAGCAGACGTTCGGCACAAATCCTCTTTCTTCGTACCACTGCTCAGGTGTGAGCAGAAAAGTACTGCAACGATACCTGACTATAGAAGGATTGTCGATATCGAGGATCGCTCCGCCTATTGAGTACACAAAACCGTTGCAGGTCCCGGTAACGCCGTGGTAGAACAGGAGCCAGCCTTCACTTGTCTCAATCGGAGCAGCACCAGCGCCGATCTTCACGCTCTCCCACCACTCAGATGTTTTGCCCATTACATGGCGGTGGCGCCCCCAATAAGTCAGATCAGGGCTCTCGCTCAGATAGATATCACCGAACGGGGTGTGGCCGCTGTCTGATGGTCTTGACAGAATTACGTACTTGTCATTGATCTTTCTCGGGAACATAACGGCATTTCTGTTGAATGGCAGAAATGGATTCTCGAGTCTGGTGAATGTTTTGAAGTCTTTTGTCTTAGCCATGCCGATGGTCGCGCCATAGCTGTCCTGGCACCAGATGGCATAGTAGGTATCCTCTATCTTTACGAGACGCGGATCATATTCGTAGCCCGACATGAACGGTTTGCCGTTCTCATCAACAAATTCTATTCTATCGTGATTGAAGTCCCAGTGTATTCCATCAGCGCTCCTTCCGAAATATATAAACGGTATTCCGTTTGTCTGTTCCGCGCGGAAAACGCCTATAAAACTTCCTTCATATGGGACTACCGCACTGTTAAAAATGCGGGCCACTCCCGGTATCGGATTCCTGTTTATTATCGGGTTTTCTGTGTATCTCCAGAGCGGAATATCCCCATCATGAAAATCAGCGGGCTTTTCCTGCCAGGGCATGTTGGGAACATCAGGAGCGTTAAGGATCGAGTACTTACTCATATCGAATTGCCTCCGTTAGGAAATAATGTGTGTGTCAAAACAGTTTCTGCATCAGCACTTATTAACA
>JAAZDA010000390.1 GCA_012512995.1 Clostridiales bacterium
GGTTCACAACGTTATTAGCTATGAGTATTGCTGAAAGCATCTTTGTCTGATGATTTTCAAGAAGATCGAGCGCAAGTTTGGCCCGCGGATTGCCATCGTCTGACAGACTTCTCAGATGAAGCCTGCTCACACTCGTGAGCGCCGTCTCAGCGGACGAGCACCACGATGACAGAAAGATAAGAATTATCAAAATAAGCAGTTCAACCAGATTGCCAGGTTCCAAAATAGGATCACACTCCTCTTATAAAAGTCAGTAACGAATTATCGTTATGTTTTGCGAAATAACAGATCGCAATTAATTGTTTTGACTTTTTTATTATACCGATATTCCTGATAAAAGTCATTTATATAATTGGCACGTTAACTGTCACCCTTCGTCCTGCAGTGCGAACTGCGAATTATAGAGTTCGCTGTAGAAACCGCCGTTTGAAAGGAGAGATTCATGATTGCCCTGCTCAATTATCCTGCCGTCCTTCATCACAAGTATAAGGTCAGCATCCCTTATAGTCGAAAGCCTGTGTGCCACGATAAAACTTGTCCTGCCCTGCATCAGTTTATCAAATGCATTCTGAATCAGTATCTCAGTTCGTGTATCGATTGATGATGTTGCCTCATCGAGTATAAGCATCGGCGGCAGGCAGAGCATCACTCTCGTGATGCAAAGGAGCTGCTTTTGGCCCTGACTCAGGTCATCATCTGACAGGACTGTATCCAGTCCCTCCGGGAGCCTTCTGATAAAGCCCCAACTGTGAGCCTCTTTGGCTGCATTTATGATCTCATCATCTGTTGCATCCGGCTTACCGAAAGCTATATTCTCTCTGACAGTACCGTTCATAAGCCATGTATCCTGAAGAACCATTCCGTAATTTCTTCTGAGTGAATGCCTCGAGACCTCACGTATATCATGACCGTCAATGCTTATCGAACCGCTGTCCACATCATAGAAACGCATCAGCAGATTGATGACAGTAGTTTTGCCGCAGCCCGTGGGTCCGACTATGGCAACACGCATTCCCTTCTTCGTTTCTATATTGAAATCGTCTATGAGTTTTGCCGATTTGTCATAGCTGAATGAAACGTTGTCTACCCTCACGGCCCCTTCAGCTGTCGGCATTTCAGCTACAGGATCAGGGCTCTCAGGCTTGGCTTCAATGAGTTCGAAAACACGCGTCGCGCATGCCAGCGCGGTCTGGAGCTCTGTTATGACGGAACTTATGTCATTGAACGGCTTCATGTACTGATTTGCGTACGTCAGCAGGACAGAAAGTCCGCCAACCGTGAGCGTTCCTCCCATGATGAGAAATGAACCCGCGAGTGCGACAAGCGCATAGACAACGCTGTTTATTGCTCGTGTCGAAGGATTAGTAAGACTGCTGTAGAACACGGCTTTCTGGCTGTATTCCTGAAGCTTTAGATTGATGCTCCTGTAGCGCTGCGAAGCCTTTTTGCCATAGCCGAATGCTTTGACGGTCTTCTCGCTGCCGACCATTTCCTCCACAAGCGCGGTCTGCTCACCTCTTGTTTCAGACTGCAGCCTGAACATTTTAAATGAATGACCCGCTATGAGTTTAGCCACCCAGAAACTGACCGGCGTGAAGACCACGACCATCAGTGTTATCGGCACGCTCCGGAGGAACATGAAAATAAGCGTAAAAACAATAGTTATCACGCCCGAGAACAGCTGTGTGAATCCTAGCAGTAATCCATCAGAGATCTGGTCCACATCAGCAATAACACGGCTCACGATATCGCCGCTGCTGTGCGAATCAAGGTATGAAAGCGGCAGTTCCTGTATTCTCCTTATCGCCGTAGATCTGATATCCCGGACGACCTTATAAGTCAGTTTATTGTTGACCATGTTCATAACGAACGTGACCGCCGAGCAAATAATCACAAGGACAAGGATCCTCGCAAGATAGTTGCCGACCATGTCAAAATCAACATTTCCTTTTGCGACAATGCCATCAATCGCGTCGCCAAAGAGGTTTGGAATATATAGCTGCAATATTACCGAGGCTCCAGCCAGGACGACGCTCATCACGAGCAGCATCCTGTATCTGCCTATGTATTTCATCACTTTGAGAAAAGTCCCTGAACCTGATTTCTTCATATCAGAGCCTCCTCCGCACGTTTCTCCGGAAATTGTGAATAATAGATTTCCCTGTAAACACCGCAGTTTTTCATGAGTCCGGAATGCCTGCCCTGTCCCACTACTTTTCCATCATCCAAAACAATTATCGTGTCAGCGTTCATGATGCTCGCCGTGCGCTGTGACACAATGAAGACTGTCATGTCTCCCGGAAGAGAACGTATTGCTTTTCTCAGCGCCGCGTCAGTCGCGAAGTCAAGAGCGCTCGTGCTGTCATCCATGATAAGTATTTCCGGATGTCTGACGAGTGCCCTGGCTATAGTAAGTCTCTGTCTCTGCCCTCCCGAGAGGTTTCTCCCGTTCTGTTCGAGCATGAAATCAAGACCGCCCTTCTTGCCATTAACAACGTCCAGAGCTCTGGCCGTTGTTAATGCATTCATTATCTCTTCATCTGAAGCATTCTCATTTCCCCAGCGCAGATTATCGCGTATCGTCCCCTTGAAAAGCGTCGCTTTCTGTGGAACGATTCCAATGCTTTCAATCAGTTCCCCTTCAGCATAGTCGCGGACATTCCTTCCATCCACTTCCACCGCGCCGCTCGTTGCATCGTAAAATCTTGCAATAAGATTCACAAGACTTGTTTTGCCGCTTCCCGTGCCGCCCGTTATGCCCACCGTCTCGCCGCGCTTTATGGCAAACGAAACATCATCAAGTGACGGTGCTCCGCCTCCATCGTATGTAAAGCTCACATTTCTGAAAACTACGGCATCATCAGAGCCCTCGCCTGTCGAAGTATCGGCGGCTTCAGTTGTTTTGCCGGAATAGCCTGAACCTGTTGCCGCGCCTGCTGCCGGATAAGTCATTCCCGGCTTTATTTCCATTACCGTCTCAACACGTTTTGCGCACGCGACAGCTTTATTGATCGTTATGATAAGTGACGCGAGCTTTACAAGCTCCACTATCATCAGCGCCATGTAGTTATAGAGCGCGACGACATCTCCCTGCCTGATTGCACCGGATCCGACCTGTATAGCGTCAGCGTTTATGAGGACTATCGTCGCGATATTTATGAGGACATACGTCGCGGGATTCATGAGTGCGGACAGGCGTCCCACGAAAAGATCCATCTTTGTCAGGGCTTCGTTCTTTTCGTCAAAACTCTTTACTTCCTCTTCTTCCTTGCAGAATGCCCGTATCACGCGGACACCGGTCAGGTTCTCCCTTGTGACCCCGAGTACCTTATCAAGGCAGACCTGCGCTTTCCCAAAAAGGGGAATACTCGCCATCATTATTCCATAGACAACGACGCTGAGTATCGGGATCGCGACCGCAAAAACAAGTGCGCTCTTAAAATCTATGGTAAACGCCATTATCATTGAACCAAATACTATGAATGGACTGCGGAGCAGCAGACGGAGCGCCATATTGAGACCGTTCTGCACCTGGTTTATATCGCTTGTCATCCTTGTCATCAGGGTGTCGGTGCCGATTTTGTCCAGCTCTGAGTATGAGAAGCTCTGCACATGGTCGAACAGGGCCTGCCTCAGATTCGTGGCAAAACCCACACTGGCCTTAGCCGCAAAGAACTGGGCTGTGATGCTGCTCGCAAGTCCCATTGCAGCGAGCGCAATAAGAATAAGGAAACCACGTATGATACGGCTGTTATTACCGGTACCCACGCCGTTATTGAGAATATCCGCCACAACTATGGGAACAAGGAGGTCAAAAAAAGCCTCCAGCATTTTAAACAGAGGCGCAAAAACACTTTCTATTTTGTATTGTTTAAGGTATATAGCAAGTTTCCTCATAAATGAGTACCTTCAATGATCATCATTCTTATCACGTGTATGTGGAATAGATTTCCACGTGGTCATATATGCATCTCCATGCACTGCTGGAATTGCCTGTCACACATATGTAATGTTTGCCTGCTGCCGTTACCTCGTAACTGGCAGCGCAGTTTCCGGATTCATTGACATAACCGGTTTTTGCACATTCTACAGTTCCACCTGTTTCCTTGTCCTCTATCCTTCTGAGGAACCAGTTCGATATCTCTATTCCATCGGGATGCTCAGTAGTGGAAGATGTCGTATATGTATGTGCTGAAAGAGCCTCTCTGCATATATCGTTCTCCACCGCCGCCTTGAGGATCATCGCCATATCTGTCACTGTGCAGTGATTATTCTCGTTAAACACTCCGATACA
>JAAZDA010000391.1 GCA_012512995.1 Clostridiales bacterium
AAGCTGAAACACAGAAAGCATATAACAAAAAAAGGAGACCTGGTGGTCTCCTTTTTTATGCGCCGAAATGGACGCGGTTTATTTTAATAGCACGCAGACTTAACTCAAGCTCTTCTGTTCTATCGGTTGCAAATGTGCTCATAATATACCGTTTTGCGGACAAAATAAACTTTGTTAAAAAAATATCTTTTATTTTGAAATTGTGGTATTATATGCATGCTCGTAACCGGAATAGCAAAACCGGATAAGCAAAGTATATAAAAATGGCAGGCGTAAACTATGTTTGCATTATTCTTTGTTTTATGGATCATATTGAACGGTCGGGTAACTCTGGAAATCGTTCTCTTCGGACTTGCGATATCTGCGGCAATATGTGTGTTTGCTGTCAGAATAGTAGGATACAGGCCGGAGACATCTGTTCGTATCCTTCGCAACATTCCATTATTGTTCCTTTATATCCTGAATCTCATAGTTGAGATATTCAAGGCGGGAGCGGCAGTCATGTCGGTCGCGCTCAGAAGATCAGCACGCCCGGATCCTGTTATTGTTGAGTTCAGATCCGGACTTGAAACGAATCTTAAGAATGTCCTTCTCGCGAACTCAATCACTCTTACTCCGGGAACATATACACTGTTCCAGGATGGTGATCATTTTGTTGTGCACTGTCTTCGCAGAGAATATGCTGAGGGAATGCAGGATTCCAGTTTTATAAAACTCCTGAGGAAGATCAAATAAAATGACAATAGAAGATTGTTACAATACATTGTATCTGTCAGTGACAATAGGAATGCTGATACTTGTCGGTGCGATGGTAATACGCTCTATTATCGGACCGCGTATCACAGACAGGATATTGTCCATAAATATGCTGGGAACAATGGTTATATGTACAATAGCCATACTTTCGCAGTATCTGGGTGAATCGTATCTTGTCGATGTCGCTCTTATATACGCGATGATAAGTTTTGCCACAGTTCTCATATTGGCAATCATGTTCCTGCCTGTAAAGCCAAAGGAGCCGAAGTTCCCGGGATTTACACTTAAGAACGGACAGGCGGCAGGGAAGGAGGCTGAAAAATGATATTTGAATGGATCCGTTTCTTTATTGTTGCAGCTCTCCTTATTGCGGCACTCATCAGTTTTGCCAGCGCAGTGTTCGGAGCGTACCGCTTCGGCTTTGTGATGAACAGAATGCACTCTGCAGGTATCGGGGACACGCTGGGTATTTTCTTTATTGTAACAGCGCTGTGTATTGCGTCAGGTTTCAATATGGATACGCTCAAGCTCCTCCTGCTGATATTCTTCATGTGGTTTACATCACCGGTCTCAACGCATTTTCTTGGGCAGGTCGAGTATTATACCAATCCTGATCTGTCAAAACATGTTCAGCGCATAGGCGGAATGCTGGGCGATGAAAAGACTGAGGCTGAACTTAAGAAAAAACCGGATAAGGAGGCAGAGGATGGCGCTGACTGATGTTGTAAAGATCATATTGCTTGTTTTGCTTGTGGTTTGTGCGATCGCTGTCAATTTTACGAAAACACTGCTTCAGGCAGTCATAGTTTTTATGTCATACAGTTCTGTCATGTGCATAATCTGGGTGCTGATGGAGTCGCCTGATCTGGCGATAACAGAGGCAGCTGTCGGTGCCGGTATTTCAGGCGTGTTGTTCCTTCTGACACTTCGCAGGATCCGTTCTGAGGATGACAGAAGAGAAGAGGAACGCAGAGCCAGCGGGAAATCAGACAAGGACGAACCGGATGGAGGCAAGTTTGAAAGTAGATAAATCTACTTTCAAACTACGAGGTTGATGCTGCGCACAACCTCGAACCATTTATACGAGCGTTGCTCGTATTGCGCCAAAAAATGTCACAGCATGAGGTTAAGAATGAGTAACAAATTTGTAAAATTCAAGAACTGGCTTGCCGGTGATTACGATCCCCTTAAGAATATCCTTGATACGGATGAGACAGTAAGTGATTCCCGTGAGGAGATCAAGAAGGAAAACAGGAAGATCATTTCTGAAGTCGACGCTGAGGGAAGTACGCGGAGGCTTGAAAAGGCCGAGCAGAGAGGCTTTGATCTGGTATACAGGATTATTGCGATAGTGAGCTGCCTTTTGCTCATAGGCGTTCTGCTATTTACGGTCGCACTGCTCCCGAGATACGGGGTAGAGAACCCTGAGTCGACAACAGTCGTGAAACTATATGTGGAAAGCGGACTTCAGGAAACAGGAGCCATCAACATAGTATCGGGCATCATACTTGATTACCGTGCCTTCGATACACTGGGAGAATCACATGTTTTGTTCACAGCCCTGATATGCGTAACGATACTTCTCCGTGCTGACAGCAAGAACCTTCGCACAAAATACGAGGATTTCTACACAATAAAACAGGTGAAATATCACGATCTGTATAAAGACAAGATCATAAACAGAGTCGGTATGATACTGGTTCCCTGCATATTTGTGTTCGGTATTTACGTTCTGCTGAACGGACAGAACGGACCTGGCGGCGGTTTCTCAGGAGGCTCTGTCATGGGGGCCGGGCTTATC
>JAAZDA010000392.1 GCA_012512995.1 Clostridiales bacterium
GGTTTTGCAGGGAAATCTCAGTGCATATAAAGGGGCGATTGCCGAGAACATGGTTGCTGCTTCATTTGCCGCCGAAGACAGAAACTTGTACTATTATCATGCACCAAATGGTTCTCCTGAGCTGGATTTTATTTATAATAAAAATGGCTTTCCGACAATTGTTGAGTGTAAATCTACAAATGGCCGGGCGACCAGTATGAAATATGTTCTTGCAGATCCGAAGAAATACGGGGTACATCCAGCGGTAAAGATAGCGGATACAAA
The DNA here is from genome assembly GCA_012512995.1 of Clostridiales bacterium. GTDB lineage: Bacteria > Bacillota > Clostridia > Lachnospirales > Lachnospiraceae > CAG-791. The sequence goes on from JAAZDA010000392.1 coordinate 265, forward strand.
TGTAGGTGTGGGTCCGGGCTATAAAACATACCCGATATATGCGCTTGGTTTTTTACCTTCAGGACAGGATGCATTTATTGTGAACTGAACAAAATCAGTGGGGGAAGCTTTAGCCTGAATTACGATAAGAGACAGGACAGCTAAGCCTTTTTGTATCTGGCACCGCGAGTTGTTCCGATCTTAGTTATAGCTCCTTCATGAAGCATATTTCCGAGGACTCTTTCGACTGTTGTAACGCTGATATCCGGAACCTTTCGCAGGATGTTTTCTTTCGAGATCGGAACAATCGAATTAAGAAGTATGTTTTCGATCCTCTTTTGTTTGGAGACTCTTTTTGACTGATTTGTCAGGAAGCTTTCATCAAGCTGCTTGTAGCAGGCATAAAGTATCTGCAGCATAAAGGCCGCGAACGGAACATGGTCCGAGGCGTTCTCGTTCCATCCATTTGAGGACTGTTTGAGCGCATCATAGTAGCCGGATTTGTAATCGTCCATCTTGTTCTCGACGGATGCATACCGACCAATGTCAAAACCTGATTGTTCCAGCAGCAGCACTGTCAACAGCCTTGATATTCTTCCATTGCCATCAGTAAATGGGTGAATACACAGGAAGTCCAGGACAAAACATGATATAAGAAGACTGCTGATCGAGGAATCTTGTTTTGCCTCATAGTATGCCATGATCAGCTGATGCATTGCATCAGGGGTATCCTTTGCATCTACGGGAATGAAGCGCACTTGTACAGTGCCATCTGCATATCTTTCCTGAACATAGTTGTTCTGAGTCTTGTATTGTCCTGCATCCATAGAGGTGAATGAGAGAATCTGATTATGAAAATGCCTTATGAGATCCTCCGAAATATCAAGGCTCTTGTAATCAGAATAGATTTCATTCAGCGCATTCTTATAACCGAGGATTTCCTGCTCATCATGAGTCAGCGGTTCCTGATTGCCATACGTCATATCCTCGATGCGTTGCCTTGGCGTAACAATACCTTCAATCGCATTACTGCCTTTTACAGAATCGATAAGCGCTTCCTGCATAAGGGCCTTGTACACTTTTGCGTTTTCAGCTCTTCGTATATCATCTCTTGCTCGCAGATCATAGATAATGTTGGAGATATTGATCAGAGATCCTGCGGTCTGTCATTTTAGAAAACGGTAATCAAATTGATGCATGATGTTAATTTCCTCCATGTCAAAAAAATATTTGCATCATATTAACATATTTTGATGCAGATATACTACATTATAAACAAAAGGCAGCCACGTGATTTGATGAATATCATCAGATCGTGACTGCCTTACTTGTGCTCAGAGCTCAATATTCCGATTTGTGTTACTTGTTCAGTGCAGTTGCTCCCATGGAGATCATTTTTGCATATCCGTAGAAATCGCAGGATGTGTCAACTGCCTGGTTTGGATTGATCGTCAGCTCATACATAAGGTGCTTCTCATTCGGGAACTGGATTTTTACTGTGAGGTCAGGTCTTGCAGCGATCGCTTCAAAGAGAGACTTCGGATAAGAGTTCCATTCCTCATCGGAGATGATGACAGTATCACCGGCCTTTGCTTTCTTGATCTTATCAATACATGACTGCATGTAAGTCGAGAATGAAGAAATCGTCTGGCGCCGATTGATATGCCCGCATCTGCTGCACTTTTCTACCGCTTCGCCGTCTGTAGAAGCGGTCGGCTCAACGCTTGTCTCCCATTGGTAATCATGACTGCAGAGAGTGCCAGTCTTGGTTGACGATGGAGGACCTACGTGGGGCGGTTCGGCAGAGATAGTGATTGTGTACGAGGAAAATGAATCATCTGAAAAATGGCTGAGAGAGGAATTAGCATTAACTTTAAAGCTATAAGACCCAGCTGTAGTTGGTGTACCAGAAATAGTTGCTGTTTTGTCATCTTTACCATGTAATGATAATCCCGCCGGCAGATTACCCTCAACAACAGACCATACAACGACTACTTGTCCGAGAAACTGCGAAGGCCAGCGATTATTATTATTCCACGTAAGTGTGGCGGAGTAATCTTGACCTACGCCGCCATTGTTTATCGTAGTTGGTGATATGAAGGGATCAGCGGCCTTAACATTTATTACGCCAATCCCAAACACGCACGTCATCGTCATCATTAATGCCAAAATTCTTGCTATTACCATTTTCTTTCTCATATACGTCCTCCTTGCTGTAAGCCATTCTGAGTGTTTTGAGTTGATGTTACAGTCTTACTTGCAATATGCCATACAAGTCCGGCTGGGAAATCGTCTTAGCACGAAACCGACATAAAATGGCACAAGATGTAAGTCCGGCAAGTTTTCATGTCGGTATTCTTGTTTTGACAGGTTACGAACTTGCCTGCTTCCCATTAGTAATTATGAACTTATGATTGAAATATCATTCTTACTGCCAGTGAGCCGTCAAGTAGGATTCCGAAAATTACAGTTCACAGGCAATGTCTGATTGCCTTGAATTGCCAAATTTGTTTTTTATCTGCGAATTTCGATGTGCCTCTGATTTCACAGGTAAACCGGTCGCATTTGTTTTTACCAGATTTGCTTCCTTACCTGCGAATTTCGATGTGCCTCTGATTTCACAGGTAATATGTGTATTCAAACAATCCAGTAGAACTTTTCACTCACCAGGTTTGTAATGCGACAACAGAGCTGTCGCATTACGAACCTGGTGTATCACAGGCATGAAAGGTAAAGATGCCTGTGAACAGTAGCTTCCGAAAATCCGAAAAAGCAAATCGATTGTTTTTACTATTCAAATTGCCTATAAATTCGTCTATACCTATATATAGATAACGTAAACGATTTCGTGAGTTTACGCAGCGATCATGAAGCTTCTGTCAGAAAGGCAGGGGCAACAAACATAACAAGGAACGCCCGTAACATCAGAGCCTTGGATTCCAAAGCTATTATGCTTTGGAGAAGGGGCTTTTTTTGTCCCCATTCGGAGGAAAACAAATGAAACGAAGCAAACTTGTATACAGAGCATTAGCAGTGATAATGGCAGCAGCAGTAACCATGTCAACCGCAACGACACTGCCCGTGTATGCGGAGGACAATATAGAGACTACAACAGATATGAATACGACACCTGATGTTAACGCACCAGAGGTGGAAACACCTGCATTGTCAGATACAACTACAGTGACGGCAACTGACACTAATACGGCACCTGAAGTTACCGCACCAGATGCGATAACACCTGCATTGTCAGATGCAAATACAGTGCCGACAACTGACACTAATACGGCACCTGATGTTAACGCACCAGATACGATAACTCCTGCCACAGATACTACAACACCAGCGGGAACAAAAGATGCATCCATTGCAGTCCAGGCTGCACCTGCAGCAATACCCGAGACAACTACTTCAAATACTGAGACTAATACAGAGACAACTGAAAACGCTGATGGAACAAAGACGACAACAACAATAACGACAACAACTATAACAATTCCAGGCGCATCTACTACAACAGATATCAAAGAAGGTGACGCTGACTACAAAAAGCTTGTTGACGATCAGGGCAAGCCCATCCTTGATGATGAAGGAAATGAGCAGTACACTGCTTCAAAAACCGTGACTACAGGTGATGCGGTAAAGACAACAACGACTACGAGTACCTTGGTCACACAGGACACGACTACAACAACTGACAAGCTGACCAATGCAGAAGATGCAACGAACAAGACGGTCTATACGGTGGATGCTGATGGCAATCAGGTCAAGATGACCGAAGTGGATGCAAACAAAGTCCAAGAATTCTTAAATGATCTCAATGTCACATCTGATTTTGCTGTATATGCAGATGAACTAACAGGAACGATTGTACATGAAGACGGTAATATAGCTGTAAATACTGCCCGTGTATCGACAACAATTATGAATAAAGGCAATCAGTACGGCAGTGACCAGATAGGCAAGGAATATGCGACTGACGGCTACTCATATGTGGGTCAAACAACGAACAACGCTGAAATAACAACATCCTCAAGCCAAACAAATCAGAATACAGCAAACACATCAACGCTTGTTGTAGGCAACAGAGATAATGTAACAGTTAATATTAAGGAAGAAAGCGGAACAGCCAATCACTTTGATGTAGAGAAACTCGATTCTTCAATGTATAACGAGGACGGTACCCTGAAAGATACAACAGTAAGCGACTTTACGGCTAATCATTCCGAACTCTCCACACTAAATGAAGTAGTTGCGATCAACAAGAACCTTGATACTATATCAGAGGCTGGCGAAGCAATTACAAGTACATATGAAGTTGCAACTCAGAAGACAGGGGCTGAAGATACGGCTGCGATAAATGCTGTGTCAGCTCTTCTTGACAAAACAAGTGAAAACGGGGAAAAGATGCTCGGAGATGGGGATGTTGTTTCGCTTTCCGTGGTGATTAACACACTTACATCAGGAAGTAATGTGAACGATTATAATAACAGTAAATGCCTGACTCAGCTCATAAACAAGAATACTAACGGTGCAGATATTGTTATTAACATTCTTGTTGGAAAGGGTGCTGATGAAGGTGCTTCCGTTACAATAAACAAGCTAATGAACGATATTAAAGATTATAACGGCAACGCAGCACACCTTATATGGAATTTCGGAGATTACGCAGGGACGATAAAATTTGAAGGAACTTTTTCAGGTGTAATCGTAGCTCCAAATGCAAATGTTTCATTAACAGAAATACAGGCAGGCAGGATCGTTGCAAAAAAAGTATCACATACAGGTGAAATCCATATGGCAGTAACTGGCAAACATCAGACCACGACTACCACAACGACTACTGTTAAGAGCAGCAATACAAGTACAAGCACAAGTACAAAGCAGAATAAAGGGACGGTCACTTATACATATAAGGGAGTTCCGGTAGCTACACCGACTGATCCTACAACACCGAATGTACCTGTGACACCTGAAACTCCGGACGTACCTGTCACACCTGAAACCCCAGATGTACCAGTTACGCCAGACGTACCAGCTACTCCAGATACACCGGTTACACCTGAAACACCAATAGTACCTACAACACCGGAAACGCCTTCGACTCCTTCTACACCGGAGACGCCCTCTAATACGGAGACTCCTTCGACACCTTCAGTGGACGTAAGTACATCCGTGCCACCAGTGAGTGCCAGCAGACTCGCTGAAACGGTAAGTGTAGCAGAGGTGAGTGGGCCACAGAACCTTGATACTGTAGCAAACGTAAGTGAAAGCAACGCACCGACGAACGCTTCTACAGTCGGAAGATCAGCGCAGACCGGCGATGAATCACAGATGGATCTCAATGGAGCAGTGGCTCTGTCAGCAATGGCATCGCTCCTTCTATATGCAGTAGTTACACTGAAGAGAAAGAAAAAAGCGGACAAGGTATGAAAAACTGTGCCACAATTTTAGAAAACTGAACATACGAAACTTGTTTTACTGAAAGTCCCATTTTGCGGAATTCGCCGTGAAATGGGGCTTTTTCATACCATCGGCACCTGACATTATAAACAAAAGGCAGCCCCGTGATTTGATGAATACCATCAGAGCGTGACTGCCTTGCTTGTGCTCAGAGCTCCTTTTGCTTCAAATAACGCTTCAAAAGGAAAGTGCAATAGTATGGGAAACTGTATATTTCATCACTGTATCCAATGTTCGACGCATACAGTTTCAATCCGCAGTGAATATCACTGTACTTGTCGCTGTCTATCAATGTCCTGAGAGATTTGCTCCTGCCATTGCTGGCTTTAACCTCTATCGGGAGTAGACTTTTCTGTGTCCGGACAAAGAAGTCTTCTTTCAATGTTGAATTGTCTCTTTTGTAATAAAAAAGCTCATATCCACTCTTCACAAGAGCCTCACCAACAATGCTTTCATAAAGTGCTCCCTTGTATACACCAAGGTTTCGATTAGCCCGCAGATCATCCTGTGATTCATCGTCAAGCATTGCAACAAGTATGCCGGTATCTGAAAAATACATCTTGTACTTAAGCTCATCATAATTCCCTCTGATCGGAAGCTCGGGAAAACTAAGACAGTAACAAAGATTGATAAGACCTGCGTCTTTCAGCCACTCAATACAGCCACGATAATCCTTAAATCTTGCCCCGCTTGCGACCTTTGATATCTGGAACTTTTTATTATCCCTGGCCAACTGCACAGGTATCTGATTGAATACGTTAAGTATCCGCGTTTGATCCACGCCAGTTGCATATTTCCGTATATCCTCTTTATAGTCTCCAATAAGCTGACGCTGTATCTCAAGCGTCCCTTCAAAAGTCCCTTTTTCTATGTAGCTCCTTACTACCGCAGGCATTCCTCCGAGTATACAATAATCGAGGAACATGCCACCGAAGGTCATCATCTCCAGATCATTAAAGGGTCTTGTTTCGACCATGTGGCTGAGCATATCATTTACAACATCATCTTTATACCCTTTAGCCCACAGGAACTCTTCAAAGTCCATGGAGAACATTTCATAGTCCGATTTATAACCTACGCTATTGCTCTCTATGCGTCTGTAATTAATGCCAAGAAGGGATCCGCTGCATATTACATCGAACCTACCATCTATCTTGAAGAACTTTAATGATGTTGATATCTCCGGGAATTCCTGCAGCTCATCAAAGAAGATCAATGTTTTTCTGGCAATGAAGTTTTTGGATGGATCAACCCGGGAAATGTTTTTTATTATATCGTAGACTTTGTAACCATCCGCAGTAATGAACTTGTATTTCGGTTCTTCAACGAAGTTTATGCGGATAACATTTTCGTAATTCGGTTCAGCAAAATGCAGGATGGATTCTGTCTTTCCTATCTGTCTTGATCCCTTAATGATCAATGGCTTTCTATCTGGATCTTTTTTCCATTCTGACAGATATTTATCAACCTTCCGTTTCAGGTACAGCATTACTAATTCTCCTTCCTCCATATGCCATTATGCAAAAAAATGAGCGAATAATTCAAGATATACATCAAAATAATAGCGATTAAATTGCAATTATGACAAAAACATGAGGGAATACAAAATCAATCGTGAAAAACGAAAGCCAGCCAGATCATAAAGCAAAAAAATCCAAGTCATAAAACCAAAACACGCCAAACAACAAAACGGTTGATATATTGACCGTCGGCGGCTGAAACTATAAACTGAGCGAAAGGAGCTACGTCATAAAGGGGCAGCATGAAGGGAGGATAATGAAAACAAGAGAACAGGCACTTGCATACGGACTGTCATTCCCGGACACATATCAGGATGCACCTTTCCATGATCCTAACTGGCAGCTTGTCCGCGTGAAGGGCAGTCACAGGACTTTTCTCTGGATATATGAGAAAGACGGGTTCGTCAGTCTAAACGCAAAAGCTGATCCGGAATGGCGCGATTTGTGGAGAAAGGCATTTTCATCGGTAATCCCGGGGTATCATCAGAACAAGGAGCATTGGAACACGATCATACTGGACGGATCCATTCCAGATAAAGATGTGAAGATGATGATTGATGCCAGTTATGATCTTGTGGCAGTGAGCGCATCGAAGCTGATTTACGAAGCAGTGAAGAAGATCCCTGAGGGACATGTGGCTACGTATGGGCAGGTCGCGGCGATAGCGGGAGATAAAAAAATGGCGCGCGCAGTCGGAAACGCACTTCATCATAATCCTGATCCGGATCACATTCCGTGTTTTCGCGTTGTGAATGCAAAGGGCGAGCTCTCGGGTGAGTTTGCGTTCGGTGGTGCAGGCGCCCAGGCAAAACTCCTTATGAGGGAAGTTGTTGAAGTCTTGGATGGCAAAGTCGATCTTAAGAAATACGGGATAAAGCCATAACTATATTACCTTCGGGGACTTAGTGCCAGGGACAGCTAAAGTGTCAAATAATGGCAGCCACGTGAATTGATGAATACCATCAGATTGTGACTGCCTTTTGCTTCCTATTTTGCGGAATATGCCGTGAGATGGGGCTTTTTCATGCGCTGGAGAACGTGATAAGTGTTTAGGTACGCAATGCGATAAAGAACTGGGCGAGCTTCCAGAGGGCGGTCATTGACGCACTCTCAAAGAGAACTGATGTGACGCTCGTTATCGAGCGCTCAGCTGCTGATAACAGTCGTCATCAGATTATCATCCCTGCAGGGACTGATCTCACAGATTTCATTGATGCGAACAGTTACACGGGA
>JAAZDA010000393.1 GCA_012512995.1 Clostridiales bacterium
ATCTGTAACACTGTCCATGACAAATGTGTATAGGTTATTATCGCCTGCCGTAAGATCGCTCTTATCAAGAGTCTTTGTCGCTCCGCTGATATCTCCGCTTATGACGACCGCCAGATTATCATCAGTATTAGGATCTACGATATTTAGCACAAGCTTTTCGGAATTATCGACCGTAACTGTTATGGGCTTAAGTGCTTCCTTTTCTTCCGGGTCATCCTTGGAAGCAACAGCGCCGCCGTAATAGCCAGTCATAGGCTTGTTGTCTCGTCTTACACCTCTGTCATCGCGGCCGCCTGTTATCGCTGCAGCAGTTTCTGTTTCTGTATACCAGACCCCGTAAATTGTCGCTGAGGTAGCGTCATATTCTATGAGAATGTTGCCGTCCCTGCGAAGTGATTCATCTATTGCCCCGTAAGGCAGCATCTTATCAATTACAGCGTTTCCGGCAGAATATGCTGTAATTGAAAGGGAATAATACTTATCGCCCGCAATTGCATCTTTGAGACCTGTTATCTCAGTACCAAGCAGGGCTTTTTCAATGTCCCCATCATCCATGCCCTTGAGCATGCCATCCCAGTTTCCGCTGGCTTCGGCGACTGTCAGATGATTCTGTGCGGCAACAAAGATTTCCTGTGCTATGTTGTCAAGTTCCGTGATCTTGAGGCTCTTCTGGTACTTCGCGACATTCACAAAACCAAAAGCCGCAAGAATCCCTATGATCGCTATGACTGCCAATAGCTCCATCAATGTGAAACCTTTTTTATTTCGCTTATTCTCTAAGAACATATTTTGCTACCTTTCATCTGGCTTATATATCAGGCATTTTCCGCAGAAGTTGCATTCTCATAAAACTGGCATACCAAAAAAATCCCGCGATTCAATGATCTTTCACTATTCCCCTTTATTAACCGCCCCGAGTGCCGTCCTCACATAGACCCTCTGACTCTCAATCGCATCCGGATACTCCGCTGTCGACGCACTGCGGACCGATATCGTATATCCGATCAGGTCACCTGTAGTGCTGACGCTTATGTCACTCACCTCTGTATAGAGGTCGTATGTATTTGTTTTCTTCGTAACGAGCGGAAGGGAAGCTTGTGCATTAACATATATTCCATCTGTACTGTTGTTACTTATCTTTATTTCCACTCCGCGCTTTTCAGAGAGGAAAGAGCATCCTTTTTTATCACCATCTATCGTTATTGCCTTTTTTTCAGTTTTCTCGGATTCCGCATCGTCAACCACTGCGTGCTCGAATTCATCAGACATCGCAGTTATCGATGTTGCCAGCAACGTCTGGGCATTCGCCTTGATCGATACCTGTTTGTAAACTCTCACTGCCGTCACAGCTCCTGCTGCTATCGCCAGCGTTACCAGCGACATTATTGCTATTACAGCAAGGAGTTCCGTAAGTGAGAATCCATGATCATTATTAAGTTTTGAACTGACGATCCTATTTCGCAGGTTCATATATGTACTCATCCCCAAATCTGTAAATACTGACATTCTCTTTATATGTGGTTGTCACGCTGCCCTCCGGTTTAAATGTGACCACGGCCGATGTCGGGCCTGTCACCGCAGCTTTGATCTCTTCTGTATAATTACTGCTGTCACTCTCGCCGACATCAGCAGGACTTGTTCCTTCCAGGACAAACCAGTTCCTCTTGTTCACATAATCGCTGTATGCTG
>JAAZDA010000499.1 GCA_012512995.1 Clostridiales bacterium
CGCATGCCCGTCGCATGCACTGTCTCTTGTGCCGTATGATTATCCGCCGCAGCAGGTCAAAACTGAAGGCGTATCCGATAAGATGTTCAGCCTGGCAAAGGATAAAATGCTTCAGGAAGCAAAAGCTGTTGCCACTGCGAAGAAGGCAGATACACCTGCTGCAAAGCAGTTCGCAGAAGCAATAAAAGAGAGCAATCGTGTTATGGCTGAGGATGTGTACAGGGAAGCGGGATACATGCTCCCACAGAGCGAGAATGCACATGAGCTCCTTAAGTCGCTTATAGCAAACAATACCGACAGTGATTTCCCCAGAGAAGCAGCGGAGAAATTGCTTGAAATGATACCGGTAAATGACAACAAAAAAACGGAGGAAAAAACGATGAGTGAGAACCAGTACAAGGGAACAAAGACAGAGAAAAATCTTGCAGCAGCATTTGCAGGTGAGAGCCAGGCACGCAATAAGTACACATATTTTTCATCTGTAGCTAAGAAGGAAGGCTACGAGCAGATCGCGGCTCTTTTTGAGAAGACAGCTAACAACGAGAAAGAGCATGCAAAACTCTGGTTCAAGGCTCTCGGCGGAGTAAATGACACAGCGGCTAATCTCGCAGCGGCAGCTGATGGTGAGAATTACGAGTGGACAGATATGTATGCTGGTTTTGCCAAGGATGCTGACGAAGAGGGCTTTACAGAACTGGCAGCTCAGTTCAGAGCAGTAGCAGCTATTGAGAAAACACACGAGGAGAGATATCGCGCTCTGCTTCACAATGTTGAGACAAAGCAGGTATTTGAGAAGAGCGAAGTAAAGGTATGGGAGTGCCGCAACTGTGGCCACATCATTGTCGGAACAAAAGCTCCTGACGTATGCCCTGTATGCAAACACCCTCAGAGCTATTTTGAACTCAGAGAAGAGAATTATTGATAATCCTGTCAGGATTCAGTCCATGAATGTGAATGGCTCCTGAATATGATAAGTCATGGAGGCGGCAAACCGGTTTGTTACACCAGTTTGCCGCCTCATTTGTTTTGCCTGCATTCTCTGTCAGGCAGGGAGCGCCATTAAACTCAAGAGGTCTTCTTCCTCTTCATGAAGATCATATCTATTACACAGGTAATCGCAGCGAAGAAATACATGATCGAGAAGAATTGAATGAATGTCTGCAGCGAGCCGAGAATCATACTGCCAGGTGTCTGTTGCATCTGCATTTTGTCACCGCCGCCGTGAGCCATCATGGCGTTATCGCCGGAGGGCATCTCGTCGGAGAAATTATTCGGCATTCTTTCAGGAGCAGCGCTCTGCGTTTCAAACGGCATCGTGATCCAGCGGCTGAATGATGTGGCTGTAAGGCTGTATGCACCGAAGACGATTATAATGAGCGATACGATTCCAAATATGACAGCGACTGTTTTGCCGGAAGTTTTTTTGAAGAGTCTGGCGATAGAATGCCCTATCACTGCACCGTGCATTCCGAGGTGCGCACCGGCAAGGATGAGCGCCAGCGCTGCGCAGAAATAATGAAGAGTTTTCCAGTTGCCAGCCACATTAAAATGAAAAACGACTTTGCTCATCAAGATTCCAGACAGGCCGATCAAAACAAAACATACAGCAAGAACTGCGTCGATCAGCCAGCATATCTTTGCGCGAATGGTTGCCCTGGCGGTGAACAGGTGACTGGTTATTGCGGCTACCCATTTGCGGTTAAGCACCACATGAAATATAAAAACTGCGAGAATGATCAGTCCTGCTA
>JAAZDA010000394.1 GCA_012512995.1 Clostridiales bacterium
AACATGACATGACCAACAATATGGCCAATTCGAGAGGTGCAACGGACAACCTTCAGTATTCGAAGAATCGCATAGATCTGATAAATGCAATGCTCGACGAATCGAAGATAGAGGGTGGAATTTCGGACAGCGACAAGGAACCATACACTTATTATTTTGATATATTCAAATATCATTCCAACTGGCGTTCACTTTCACAGCCCAAACAATGGCTCGATGCGCTTTTCAGTTACCCTGATCCTCAGAAAGGTTTCTTCATAACGGATGACGTCGCTCCGATGGAAATCACAGACTGGTCTGATGTAGAAGAGTCCAAGCCGATCCCCAATCCACAGGATGAGTATCTGACAGAACTCCTTGATTACCTTAATGAAGAGGGGCAGGATGCACTTTTCATTCTGACGCCTTTCGATGAGACCGAGGAACAGGCCGAGATGTTCAACTACATGCAGGAACGTATTGAGGAAAGCGGCTTTACATATCTTGATATGAATGATTACATTGATGAGATCGGCTTCGACCCTTCGACGGATTTCAAGGATTACGGAGTGCACACCAATGCCTCCGGAGCTGAAAAAGTCACGAGCTGGTTTGAACAATATCTTGTTGATAATTATGACCTCGCAGATCACCGCGGGGAGAGCAAATATGATTCATGGCAGGAAGCCTATGAACAATGGCAGGTAAATCATAAAGATGCCATGGCAGTAATTGATGATCACGTTGCAAACGGCACATATGCCGAGAAGACAGAAGACGCGCAGGACGAAGAATAAATGTGTGGAATAGCAGGACTTATTCATTACGGCAAAACAAGTGAGCAGGCGCTCAAAAATATGGACAGGATGCGTGCGCGAATGGTGCACAGAGGACCTGATGATGGTGGCACGTGGATCTCTCCGGATGGAGGAGTAGTGCTGGGGCACCAGCGTCTTTCTATTGTTGACCTTTCTGAGTGCGGCGCACAGCCAATGCATTCTCATTCGGGGCGCTATTCAATTGTTTATAACGGTGAAATATATAATTACGGTGAGATCAGGGACAGATTACTTGCAGATAAATCTGTAACAGAGTTCCGCGGCACATCTGACACAGAGGTGCTGCTCGAAGCCTTTGAATACTACGGCATAAAAGAGACGTTGACACTTTGCAGGGGAATGTTCGCGGCAGGCCTTTATGATGAAAAGGAGAAGACCCTCACTCTAATGAGAGACCGCCTCGGAGAGAAACCGCTGTATTATGGATTCATGGAACAGGACGGGAAGCAGGCGGATGCTTCGTCTCCATTTGTTTTTGCGTCTGACCCTGGCAGCATAACGGCTATTGAAGGATTCTCAAACCCGATAGATAAAAGAGTTTTGCCGTTTTATTTCGAGCGCGGGTATATCCCGGCACCGTATTCGATATACAGGAATATTCATAAGCTTCTGCCGGGCACGATCATGACGGTGAAGATAACGGATGGAATTGACGGCAGTCATGGCAGTACTGGCAGTAATGACAACTGTGGCATGGATGGCGGACAAGAAGAAGGAAAAGAAACCGGTACAGAAGCTGGCAAAGATCGTAACGCGTCTGACGGCGTTAATCTGAGCGAGCCAGGTGTCATTGTCGGAAATCCGATTCCATTCTGGTCACTTACGGATGTGGCGATAAAAGGACAGTCTGAAAGCGGTCTGTTCAAAGGCTCGAGGACTGAGGCCGCGGACGAGCTGGAAAGGCTCATCGGAGAATCGATTAAAGGTCAGATGGAAGCTGATGTTCCGGTCGGCGCATTTCTGTCAGCCGGGATTGACAGCAGCACTGTTGTTTCTCTCATGCAGCAGGAGATGGGCAGCAGGAAGGTGCGGACATTCACGATAGGAATGGAGAACCGCGAGTACAACGAGGCGGATTACGCATCAGAGATAGCGGCACACCTGGGCACTGATCACACTGAGCTCTACATTACGGATAAAGAGGCCAGGGACGTGATACCGCTCCTGCCTTCGATGTTCGCAGAGCCGTTTGCGGATTCGTCGCAGATACCTACGTATCTTGTGAGCCGTATGACGCGCGAGCATGTGACGGTGTCGCTAAGCGGAGATGCCGGGGATGAACTTTTTGCGGGATACAATTCATACCTTTGGGCCGCTGAGAAGTGGAATAAGGTAAAACACATTCCTCTGAAGTTCAGAGCGCCATTTGAAAAAACTATGGCGGCCCATGGAAGCGGGGATGAAGAAAGTGCAAGACTGTGGCGCGGAAGAGGGTTTCTCCTCGGCGCACGTGCCCCGATAGATGTGCAGGATATGAATTATCATATGGATCCGCTGGTGGAAAGAATCGCACTTCCCCCTGATATCAGCGAGGATCTTGTCTTTTCCTCACGCAGCTCCGGCTCTGGACTTGATATACCGGCCTCGGAAATCAGCGCGGATGTGACAGGTGAGACATATCATGATCTTATGCTGGAGGATATGATGCTCTATCTGCCGGATGATATTCTTGCAAAGGTAGACAGAACCTCTATGGCTGTGTCGCTCGAGACAAGAGTGCCGCTCCTGGACAGGGATGTCGTGGAGTTCGCCTGGACTCTGCCTGTGGAATACCTTCGCGGCGTTGATGATAAAGGAGCGTCGCAGGGCAAGCAGATCCTCAGGGATGTCCTCTACAGACATGTCCCGAAAGAAATGATGAACAGACCAAAGAAAGGCTTTTCTGTACCTGTAAAGAAATGGCTTAAAGAGCCTGAACTCAGAGAATGGGCAGAAGAGCTGCTTTCAAGTGAAAGAATAGCGAGGCAGGGACTTCTTGATCCGTCAGTTGTAAAGAAGATCTGGGACGACTACATTCTGAGAGATGTATGGCGCCCGTCAATTTGGTATTTACTGATGTTCGAAGCATGGATGGAGAACAATGGGCAATAGACAAATTTTTTATATGCCCGCAAGAATTATGTGATTGTGTGATCAGTTGGAGGAGCGCATGGTAGTCATCAGACTTTCCGGCGGACTCGGAAATCAGATGTTTCAATATGCGTTTTATTTAAAGCTTCGCGCCCTCGGGCGGGAGGCTTGTTTTGACGATATCAGTGGTTACGAGCATCAGGCAGAAACTGGCGTCGTGCGCCCGGTGCAGTTGTCTGTCTTTGGAATCGATTATCCAAAGTGTGATATGAATGAAGTTGTGCGTCTTCGTGATGCTGATATGGCTTTTTTGTCACGCGTGAGAAGGAAGATGACCGGCAGAAAATCGCTCGAGATAAGTGACAGTGATTTTGTGTTCGATCCAAAGATGCTCGATAGAAAAGAAGCCTACTTTACAGGGTGTTTCCAGAGCCCCGAATATTTTGCGGGGATAGATGATGAGGTCAGAAAGGCCTTCACATTTTCTGACAACATGCCGGGGCTTACAGACGAGATCCGCGCGACGGCAGTGAGAATGGAAACTGAGAAATCAGTTTCTGTCCATATGCGCTTCGGGGATTATCTGGCAAAACAAGAGACTTACGGCGGTATCTGTACAGATAGCTACTATGAGAGCGCAATGAGGCTATTTGCGGATGAAAAAGATGCGGATCATTGTGGACATTCAGATACGAACTCAGGCACAGATTCAAGTCCGGACCAGCAGCCGATAGAACAAAAGGTGCATTTCTATATTTTTTCTAATGATACATTGAGAGCACAGCAAACAATTGACAGCTTAAATTTGCCAGACAACGTAAACGTGGTGATGATGAAGGAGCGGAGCGAGGATGAAGGTTATCTTGACCTTTACCTTATGTCGCACTGCAGAAAACATATAATTGCCAATAGCAGTTTCAGCTGGTGGGGAGCTTTCCTGTCGGGAAGCCACAGCGTCATTGCACCGACACCCTGGATACACTGCAGTGACGGTTCTGCTCTTGCACGCGATGGAATTTATACGAAATACATGATAAGGGTAAACCCGCTGGGTGAAATTGCTAGTCAATATAGACCTTTAGTCACAGTAATAGTGGCTTTATACAACATCGAGAAATACGCAGTAACGGCACTTGATTCAGTTTTGGCGCAGACATATGACAACCTTGAGATCATAGCGGTGGATGACGGCTCGACAGACGGAACAGGCACTATCTGCGACGAATATTCCACGCGCGATAAGAGAATCAAGGTGATCCATAAGGAGAACGGCGGTCTGTCGGAGGCGAGGAACGCAGGACTTGATGTCATGACCGGTGACTTTGTATGTTACCTTGACGGCGATGACAGTATGGAACCGGAGATGGTCGAGGCAATGGTCACAGCGGCTATAAGGAGCGGCGCCGATATCGCGACCTGCGGTTACCGCGAAGTGTATGAGAATGCCGGAAATGCAGCAAATGCAGCAAATGCAGTTCATACTGGGACGGTTGCAAATGTCGGGAATACCGCTTCTGTTGCTGGCAAGGTCACAACGAATCTGAAATTGACCAAACAGGAATCACAGTCCTCGATCAATGATATCAACCGTATTATTGCAGGAAGTACTTTACTGGATTGCCACAAAGCGCTCGAGACTTATTTGTGTGCAGATACTTCAAAGAGACTTATATATAACTCGGTCTGGAGCAAGCTCTTCAGGAAGAAGATTGCTGATGGTGTTCGTTTCCAGAAGGACAAGAATTCCGAGGATATCCTTTACACAGCCAAAACATTTGTGAGAGCAGGATCTGTGGTTGTACTCAGGGAACCGCTGTACTGTTACCTTA
>JAAZDA010000395.1 GCA_012512995.1 Clostridiales bacterium
ATGTGTCAAAGTATCTTTATACCAGAGAAAAAACGAATCGCGAAAATTCGCGACAATGAGCATATTGTACTACGGGGATGTGGCGGAGCGATATAAGCTTTTCTTACAAAAATCGTCTAATCATGTGATTATGGAGCAAAATGATTCAAAATATGGTAAAGTTTTATCAGTTACCGGATTCAGAAAAACGGGAGATACAGCGTAAAATGCGTAAATATAAAAACAGGATCGGTATTGTATTAGCTGGAGCAATGATAGTGACATGTCTTACAGGATGCGGCAGTGGTGACGGCAATGTGTCATCAGCCGGGGCGGCAGGTACAGCCATGACTGCCGGTGAATCCGGCAGCGCTTCAGACGGCAGCAATCAGGCAGATTCAGGAAGCCTTTCGGACTCGTCCGTTGTGGCTACCCCGGGTCAGCGTGTCTATGCCCCGGATGATTCGGAATTCAGCGATGAAGAAGACAGCGCTGAAAGTGCTTCATCTTCGAACAGTTCAGCGGCAAAGAGCGGGACCACAGCATCGCAATCATCGGCGACGGGTGTTTCCAGACAGAAAATCTCAGATGGCGACGCAGAAGGAGTTTCGGTCGCGTTTCTTGTGCGAAATCCCAAAGCAAAGGATGTTGATACTGAATACGTTTATGGTTATCCGCGCTCTGAGCAGGATATCGAAGGAAGACTTAAGACAATGGCGGCATACTGGGAGGAAGGTAATCTCGACGCCATAGACGACATAATGCGAATGGGCGACATGATCTATGTTTCGCAGCAGCTGGGAGGCACGGCGAATTACTATTATTACGGAGAGGAAAACGACGACGGGACTCCTGACGGAAAAGGTATAGCAATTTATGCGGACAACAGTTATTACTACGGGAGTTTTGACGAAGGAATCCGCTCAGGCGACGGCATGTGGGTCAGAATTTATGTTGATGGCGGCACTTTCAGCAAAGCAAACAATGGCATATATTTCCACAGCTATCAGGGCACATGGGCAAATGATCTTCCGAACGGTGACGGGCAGGAACATGTGGACTGCAATATCGATTATCAGGAATATCGTGTGGCGATGAATGTCATCGGCAGCTTCAGGAACGGATATTATGACGGAGATGAATATGTGACGACGCTTGATGCTGACGGAACGTATACTGACTGGTCGGGCACGGCCGGGAACGGCATCTGGAAAGCAGCGACGGATTCTTATGACAAAACAAAATACAGCATTCTGCCTGTTTGCGTGAATGAAAAAGATGACGAGAATTATATTTGGATACGTGGAGCTGTAAATGAGAAACAGGGGATAACAGGTCTTGTAGAAGGCCCGTCTGATCCTGATCTCGGCAAACATTAACATAAATATTTTACATGAGGGAGGGCAAAACAAATGTATGAGTGTCCGAATTGCGGAGCAGCGCTACGATTCGACATACCAACGCAGAAACTGAAGTGCGATTACTGTAACGGCGAATATGATCCCGGAACATACAAGACAGGGAAAGAAGCCGAGGAAGGTGACAACTTCGGAGCGACAGTTTTCACTTGTACGCAATGCGGAGCCGAGCTTATCAGTACTGACAATTCGGCTACGGGGTTCTGCACATACTGCGGAGCATCGACCGTTCTTGCAAGCCGGATGTCAACTGAGAAAAAACCGGAGAAAATCATACCCTTTACGATTTCCAGGGATGATTGCAAGAAAGCTTTCAGGAAAGCGACGAGAACAGCACTGTATTCACCAAGAGAATACCGGGATCCGGCGTTCCTCGACAAATTCCGCGGCATATATATCCCATACTGGTTTTACGATGCGAGCTTCAATAATGATGTCACGATGGCGGCATCGAAGGAATACCGCAGGGGTGATTATCTATACACTGAAAACTACACGACAACAACGAAAATTGACGGCACTTATGATGGAATCTCATATGATGCGTCATCATCATTCGATGATACTATCGCAGATGTAATCGCGCCTTACCACATAGCAAAGATGATACCGTTCAATCCGTCGTATCTTTGTGGCTTCTATGCGGATACAGCAGATGTATCAAAGGAAACGTATGCGGAAATGGCAGCCGATGCAGCTACAGAAGAGGCAATGGACAGAGTCAGGGCATCTATCGCAAAGAAGGGCCTGACTGCGGAAGTGCCATCAAGCATGGCAAAACAGAGAATGATGCTCGGAACCAATTGTGAAGAGGGAAAAGCTGCGATGTTTCCTGTGTGGTTCCTGACATGGAGGAACAAGGACAGACTGGCATATGCAGTGATTAACGGCGAGACTGGCAAAGTCTCAATGGATCTGCCGGTGGATCTTAAACGATATGGTGTCGGTACGGCAATAATAGCAGCAGTACTGTTTCTATTGTTTAATGGAACTATTACAATGACAGCGACAGTGACGCTCTTCTGGTCATCACTGCTGGCAGTAGTAGCAGGTATCCTTTATGCGACCGAAATCACTTCTATCAATAATCGGGAGAATCATATTGATGATATAGGTTTTAATGCCAAGATAAGAAAAAAGAAAGCAGATAATGCTGCTGCCAGGGTGGCAAGAAAAGCCGAGAAAAAGAGGGCAGGGAATAAGAATGCCGGATATGCGAC